>NZ_JBHYIQ010000004.1:180647-195907 GCF_042739895.1 Amycolatopsis sp. NPDC059021 | reverse complement strand
CTCCTTCACAGCGTTGAGCGCTGTGAAGGAGGCCTTCACGGACCACGGGGCTAGGCCGACGTAGTGATGCGGTCGGCGGGCGGGGGTGCCAGGCCGGGGTGCGCGCCGAGGTAGGCGATCAGCGCGTCCAGGTCCACCGGGCCGCCGGTGAGGTTGGTGCCCTTGGTGAACTCGGCGAAGCCGTCCCCGCCCGCGGCGAGGAAGTTGTTCACCGACACCCGGTACGACGCGGCCGGGTCGACCGGCTTGCCGCCCACGGTGATGTTCGAGACCTTCGAGCCGATCGGCGCCGACGCCGAGTACGTGTAGTGCAGCGTGTTCGAGATCTGCAGGATCCGCGTCCCGCTCGCCGACCACTGCTGCTCCAGCACGTTCTTCAGGTTCGCGCCGGTCAGCGTGATGGTCTGCATGATGTTCGAGAACGGCTGCACGGTGAACGCCTCGCCGTAGGTCACCACGCCGTCGCCCTCGCCGGCGGGCGAGGACTTGTACGTCAGATCCGCGCGGATACCGCCCGGGTTGGTCATCGCGATCTGCGCGCCGTTGGACTGCGTCGCCGCGAGTTGCCCGTCCGCCAGGACGTCGCCGAGCGCCGACTCACCGGTCGGACCACCCGCCGCGGGCAGGTCGGCGGTGATCGTGCCGACGGCCTTGTTCGCGATCGGGGCCGACTTGGTCTTCGCCTCGTCGACGAGCTTGGTCACCTCGGGGTCCGGAGTGACGTCGCGGGTGACGATCTCGTTGTGCGCCTTGGTCTGCGAGCGCACGACGTCGCGGGTCTTCCGGTCGATCTTCAAGTCCACAACGGACAGCAGCCGGCCGAACGACGAGCCCTGGATGACCGGACGCGGCTGGCCCGCCGGATCGTTGATCACGCAGTTGTACTGCTGGTGGCTGTGCCCGGTGAAGAACGCGTCGACCTTCGGCGTCACCTTCGCGGCGATCGCGGCGGCCGGGCCGGGACGCAGCTTGCAGTCGTCGGGGCCGGCGGTCTCGGTGCCGTCGCCTTGGTGCATCAGCACGACCTGAGCCTTGATGCCGAGCCGGTCGAGGAAGTTCGCGGTGCGGTCGATCGCCTCGACCTCGTCGCCGAACTTGAGGCCCTTGATCGCGTCGGGCGTCACCACCGACGGCAGATCCTTCAGCGTGGCACCGATGACGCCGATCGGCACACCGCCGGAGAACTCGACGCTGAACGGCAGCAAGGCGGGCAGCCCGTTGTCGAAGTACACATTGGACCCGAGGAACGGGAACTTCGCGCCGGGGAAGGAATCGCGGAACTGGCAGCCGTCCTTCGGGTGACAGCCGCCGAACTGCATCCGCATCAGCTCGCGGTAGCCCTCGTCGAACTCGTGGTTGCCGACCACGGACGCCTTGACGCCGAGCGCGTTCAGCAGGTCGATGGTCGGCTCGTCGTGGAACAGCGCCGAGGTCAGCGGGGACGCGCCGATGTTGTCGCCCGCCGACACGACGAGCGAGTTGCGGACCTGCGAACGCAGCTGCTTGACGTGCGTCGCGAGGTAGGCCGCGCCGCCCGCGAGCACCGTCGAGCCGTTCGACAGCGTGACCTTGCCGCTCGAGCCGGACGGCGGTTCGAGGTTGCCGTGCAGGTCGTTGAACCCGATGATCCGGACGTCGGTCGTCGGATCCGGCGCTGCGGACGCCGGCGTAGCTACCGCCGCCACGGTCGTCAAGGCGGCGGCGAGCGCCACAAGGCGGCTCGTGAACTTCATACGTTTCCTCCCATACCGGCGCCCGGTTTTCCCCGAACGGGGCGCACGGCGGAGGATCTTGCCTGGTGAGCGGACCGGTCACCAGGGCAATTAGTCGGCCGATAGGCAAATGTCACCCGTTGTTGGTGCTGCCTTCCAGCAACACGCGCGCCACCAGTTCGGGGGCGTCGCTCATCGGGGTGTGCCCGCAGCCGGGCAGCGTCACGAGTTCGACCTGGGGCGCGATCTTCCGCAGCTCGACGGCCTTCGGGCGGGCGAGGAGCCGGTCGTGCCGTCCCCACGCGATGGTGACCGGGATGTCCGGCACCGAACCGTGGAAGGCGAAACCCTCGCGGGCCTTGGCCAGCGTCGGCGCGAAACCGGGCGCGGCGCCGAACGCCAGCGCGTCGGAGACCAGCTTGTCCGGCGGAATCAGCCACGGCTTGGCGAAGATCATCCCGGCCAGGGCGATCCGGCCCGCCGTCGTCGCGGCCACCCGGCGGACGAGCGGCTCGGGCATGCGCTCGGCGAGCCTGCGATGGGCGGCGAGCATGGCGAACGCCCACAGCGCGCCGGGGCGCGTCCAGATACCGGCCGGGGACAACGCGGTTACGCTGCGGACCAGTCCCGCCTCGCCGAACGCCAGCGAGAGCAGACCACCGAGCGAGTTGCCCGCGACGTGCGGACGCTCCAGGCCCAGCTCGGCGCAGAACTTCTCGAACATCTCGACGGCGGATTCGACGCCGTAGCCGGTCTTCGATTCCGGCGACTCCCCGAAACCGGGCAGATCGATGGCGATGACGTCGCGATGCGGGGTGAGCAGCGGCAGCACCGCGTCCCACGCCTGCCGCCGGTGCCCGATCCCGTGGATCAGCACCAGCGGTTCGCCTCGCCCGGCCCGGCTGTAGACAACGTCGTCCATGATCCGAGGGTAAGCGAAGGTGCTACCAATAGGTAACAGATACTTTCTGTCACCCCTACAAGGCGAGGCGGAGCAGCTCACGCCGTCCCTTGCCGGGGACCTCCTCCCAGACGCCGGTGGCGAGGAAGCCGAGGCGCTCGTAGATCCGCCGCGCCCGCAGGTTGTCCTCGAAAACCTGCAGGACCAGGGCCTGGGCGCCGTTCTCCACGGCGGCCGCGCGCACCTCGGCCACCAACCGCGCCGCGAGGCCGTTGCCCCGCGCCGACGGCACGACCCACATCGAATACAGCAGCCATTCGGACGGGTCCGGACGCCCGCAGACGAGCGCGATCGGGGTGTCGTCGTCGAATCCGGCGAACCACACGCGCTCACGCAGCGAATCCACCCATTCCGCGTCGGGCCGGGCGGCTTCGACGGCCACCAGATCTCCCAGGTTCTCCGGGGTGTCGGCGAGCGAACGCAGCCGGAGATCACGCAGGACCGGAACATCCGCCGGAGTCAGGCGTCGCACGGAGATCACCCGCGCAGATTGGCACGCCACCCAGCGCCGGTAACAGCCATTTACCGGCCGGCGATGACGGGAACGGCGAATCGTACGACCCGGGGGATCGCAGGCGTGGAAGTCCAGCTGGTGCTCATCGTGCTCGCGATCGTCGTCGTCCTGATCGGCGGGACGATGTTCAGCGCGTGGCGCGCCGACCGGGTCACCGAACGCGAGCAGGCCGCGAAGCGCGACGAAGAGACGGCGCCTTAGCCGATCGGCTCGCCGGGGGATCGGCCAAGTGGCCGATGGCGCCCAAGCCGGTCCGGCTCTTCGACCGAAGTGCCGGGCCGCCATGATCAATAGCGTTCTCGGTATGACGAACGCACAGGTCACGGCCCTCGAATACGGGTTCATCGGCTTCCTCGTGGTGTGGGCGACGATCCTCATCCCGCAGCTGATCGGGCAGCTCGCCCGGCACGGCCGGTTCCACCTGCGCGGCATCCTCACCACCGCGGCGGTGACGCTCTACGCCTGCATGGCGCTGGCGGTCGTCATGCTGCCGCTGCCCGGTCCGAACAGCCCCCGGCTGAGCCAGACCGTGCAACTGCACCCCTTCCAGTGGATTCTCGACATCCACGAGGAGCTGGCGAAGCACGGACTGCCCGTCTCGGACTGGTTCACCACGCAGACCTTCCAGCAGGCGATGATGAACGTGCTGTTGTTCGTGCCGCTCGGAGTGTTCGCCAGGGTCCTGTGGCGCCGCGGGCTGATCGGCACCTCGCTGATCGGGTTCGCCGCCTCGCTGCTGATCGAGATCACGCAGCTCACCGCGAACTTCGGCACCGCGCCGTTCGTCTACCGCATCTTCGACGTGGACGACCTCATGATGAACACGACCGGCGCGATGGCAGGCTGGGTGTTCGGCGCGCTGCTGCTGACGCTGCGCAAGACCCCCGCCGCGACGACCTCAGCGATCGACGCGCAGCCTGCTCGGCGCGAGCGGGTCCACCTCGCCCAGACTCGCTAACCGGGCCCGGCGGCGCTGCGCGGCCCGCTTCGCCGCCCGCCGGTCCTCGAGCACGACCACCAAGGCGGCCACGGCGAGAATCAGCGCGACCAGGCCGAGGACGAGCGACAGCTGCACAGTGCCTCCTCGGTACGACGTTGTCCTAGAGATGTTGTGCGAGAGATCACACAGGTTACGCACCTCCGTACCGCCTCCGCTACCCCCCGCTACGGCTCGTCGCGGCAAACCAGCGGCGATCGCCGGTCAGCCACTCGCCGAATGTCAGATCCGCCAAGTTCAGGGCGTTTTCCAGGGCGTCGACGCCGAGCCGCCGGACGGTGAAGGGTTGGTGCCAGGAGTGCCCGCGAGCGGAGTACCGCACGACCGCGGACAGCAGATCGGTGTCGCTAGCGACCTCGGCGAGTTCGACGGACACCTCGCCGAGCTGCCCGCCCTGGCCGTCGGCGGCCTGCTCGAACCAGGACGGCGGATGCCATTCGACGAGCAGGCGTCCGCCGGGAGCGAGGTGCCGCCGGGCAGCGGCGAGCAGGGCATACCGCTCGGCGTCGTCCGGAGTGTTGACCAGATGACTGCCCAGCAGCACCGCGTCGAAGACCCGGCCCAGCCGCAGTTCGCCGATGCGCGCGCAGACGGTCTCGGCGCCGCGGACGAGCGCCAGCATCTCAGGCGAGTCGTCGACGGCCACGACGTCGTGGCCGAGCGCGAGCAGGGGATGGGTGACCCGGCCGGCACCGCAGCCGAGTTCGAGGATCGAAGCACCGGCCGGGATCGCGTCGTGGACGACCTCCGGTTCGCCTGCCGGCGGCAGCAAGCGGTAGACCTCGACCGAACAACCGTCAGCTGTGTACGCCCCCGTGCTCACCTCGCCCAGAGTGCCGGAGACTGGTTCCATGAGCACGCGTCCGACCAAGGAGCAGCTGGCCGCCGCCCACAACACGACCATCCCGGACGTGCTGGCGCCGGACCTGGACGTGCTGTTCTGCGGGATCAACCCCGGCCTCTACTCGGGCGCGCTCGGGCTGCACTTCGCCCGGCCGGGCAACCGGTTCTGGCCCGCGCTGCAGCTGGGCGGGTTCACGCCTCGGCGGTTCGACCCGAGCGAGCAGGACGAGCTGCTGAAGCTGGGGATCGGCATCACGAACGTCGTCGCGCGCACCACCGCGCGGGCCGACGAGCTGACCGCCGACGAGTTCCGCGAGGGCGGCGAGATCCTCACGGCCAAGGTGCTGGAGTTCCGGCCGCGGTGGCTCGCCGTCGTCGGGATCACGGCGTACCGCGCCGCGTTCGGCGATCCGAAGGCACGGGTGGGCCGTCAGGACCGGCGGATCGGCGAAGCGAACGTGTGGGTCTTGCCGAACCCGAGCGGCCTGAACGCGCACTGGACGCAGGCCGCGCTCGGCGAGGAGTTCGCCGCCCTGCGCCGCGCCACCCTCAGTAGCACCAAGAGCCCCGCCAAGCCCCGTAAACCCCCGACGACTGCCTGATCAGCGGCCCTTTTCTACGGAGAGTTTGCTGCGACTACCGGATTCGCCATTGAGGGTGAAACCGCGTCACAAGCTGCGAGTTACCGGGTCGTAGTAACCACAAGGTGTCATTCCTGTCCAGTCCCAGCAGGAGGGAACCGGGTGGTGTCGGGCCGCGTGTTCACCAGTGCACGTGCGGGGGGCCCGACCCCGGGAATGACGGTGCAGTTACGGAGGCCGCAGATGCGCCGCATCGAGCCCAACCGGACGCTGGGGGGCGCGTCCGGACCGCCACCAGGGGCGAGAAGCCTCGGCGTGGCCGCTGTCGACCCTGTCCCGCTGCTGCGCGAGGGACTGGCCGCGATGGTGCATCGAACCCAGGGCCTGCACTGGGCCGGTATGGCGGCCAGCCACCACGCCGCCATGCAACTCTGCGAGCAGGTCCGGCCCGACGTCGTGGTGCTGGACTCCGCGCTCGACCCGCACTGTCACCTCACGAAACTGCTCAGCACCGGCGATCCGGCGCTGGTGATCGTCACGCTGATCCGGGACGCCAACCGGACCCAGCAGTACCTCGCGACCGCGATCGCGGCGGGCGCGCACGCGATCGTCCCGCGTTCGATCGATCCACGTCGCCTCGCCGAGGCCGTGCGCCGGGCCCACAGCGACCGGCGCTACATCGACCCGTCGCTCGCCGCCCTCACCGCGCGGCCGAAGCGTCAACCCGCGCCGCGGACCGCGCTGGCCGAGGACACCGCGCCGCCGCGAACCGCGATGCCGCTGTCCCGTCGCGAGTACCAGGTGCTCCAACTCGTCGCCGAAGGGCTGGAGAACTCGGCCATCGCCAAGCTGCTGTTCCTGTCCGTCGAGACCGTCCGGACGCACGTGAAGAGCATCCTGCGCAAGCTGTCCGCGCGAGACCGCACACACGCGGTGACGATCGCCTTCCGGTCGGGGATCCTGATCGCCAAACCGGACGACTCGATCGCCGTCACCGGCACCGCCGCACCGGCGGCGTCACAGGTACCACACTAACGAGGATTTCCCAGGTCCATCTCACTTTTCCGGCTGACTTTCACAGCACAGAAGAGGCACAGCGCTTGCTCTGGTTACCAGCAGGTAATATCCTGAAGTTACCGGCGAGTAGGGGAACGCGTGCCCAGCCGGGGAGCCGACACAAACGGAAGTGACGACATGGGCCACTACAAGAGCAACGTCCGAGACCTGGAGTTCAACCTCTTCGAGGTGCTCGGTGTGCAGGAACGCCTGGGCAAGGGCGTGCTCGCCGAGTCCGACGAGGACACCGCGCGCGGTGTGCTGTCCGAGCTGAACAAGCTCGCCACCGGCCCGCTGGCCGAGTCGTACGCGGACGCGGACCGCAACCCGCCGGTGTATGACCCGAAGACCTTCAGCGTGAAGATCCCGGAGTCGTTCAAGAAGAGCTATAAGCAGCTCCTCGACGGCGAGTGGTGGCGGCTGGGCCTCACCAACGACCTCGGCGGCTTCGGCCTGCCCCCGACCGTCCAGTGGGCCGCCTCCGAGCTGATCCTCGGCGCGAACGCCCCGCTGTTCATGTACATGGCGGGCCCGAACTTCGCCATGATCGTGGACAAGAACGGCACCGAAGAGCAGAAGCAGTGGGCGCGCGTCATGATCGAGCGCCAGTGGGGCGCGACCATGGTGCTCACCGAGCCGGACGCCGGTTCGGACGTCGGCGCCGGGCGCACCAAGGCCATCCCGCAGGAGGACGGCTCCTGGCACATCGACGGCGTGAAGCGGTTCATCACCTCGGCCGAGCACGACATGTCCGAGAACATCATGCACCTGGTGCTGGCCCGTCCCGAGGGTCCCGGCATCGAGACGAAGCCCGGCACGAAGGGCCTTTCGCTGTTCCTGGTGCCGAAGTTCCACTTCGACCCGAAGACCGGTGAACTCGGCGAGCGCAACGGCGCCTACGTCACGAACGTCGAGCACAAGATGGGCATCAAGGCCTCGACGACGTGTGAGCTGACCTTCGGCCAGCACGGCACCCCGGCCAAGGGCTGGCTGCTCGGCGAGGTGCACAACGGCATCGCGCAGATGTTCCAGGTCATCGAGTACGCCCGGATGATGGTCGGCACCAAGGCCATCGCGACGCTGTCCACCGGCTACCTCAACGCCCGCGACTACGCCAAGGAGCGCGTCCAGGGCGCCGACCTGCCGAACATGCTCAACAAGGCCGCGCCGCGGGTCACCATCACCCACCACCCGGACGTCCGCCGCTCGCTGATGCTGCAGAAGGCGTACGCCGAGGGCCTGCGCGCGGTCTACCTCTACACCGCGTCCTTCCAGGACCAGCTGTGGACCGGCGAGGGCGACGAGGCGTCGCTGAAGCAGGCGCACGCCGTCAACGACCTGCTGCTGCCGATCGTCAAGGGCGTCGGCTCCGAGCGTGCCACCGAGCAGCTCGTGCAGTCGCTGCAGACCCTCGGCGGTTCGGGCTTCCTGCAGGATTACCCGATCGAGCAGTACATCCGCGACGCGAAGATCGACTCGCTGTACGAGGGCACCACGGCCATCCAGTCGCTGGACTTCTTCTTCCGGAAGATCATCCGCAACAAGGGTGCCGCGCTGGCCTACGTCGCGGGCGAGATCACGAAGTTCATCGAGGCGGAGGCCGGCAACGGCAGGCTCAAGAACGAGCGCGGGCTGCTCAAGCAGGCCCTCGAGGACACACAGGGCATGCTCGGCTCGCTGGTCGGCTACCTGACCGCGTCGCAGGAGGACCCGCAGAGCATCAACAAGGTCGGCCAGCACACGGTCCGGCTGCTGATGTCGGTCGGTGACCTGCTCATCGGCTGGCAGCTGCTCAAGCACGCCGAGATCGCCATCCAGAAGCTGGACAACGGCCCGTCGGCCAAGGACGTCCCGTTCTACGAGGGCAAGATCGCCGTGGCCTCGTTCTTCGCGAAGAGCGTGCTGCCCGAGCTGACCGCGCGCCGCGCGATCGTCGAGGCCGCCGACAACGCGCTCATGGACGTGCCCGAAGCGGCCTTCTGATTTCCATCCCCCGGACCCGAAGGGGCCTGCCTCGAATGTGAGGCAGGCCCCTTCGCGGTTTCCGGACGTGACGAAGCGCGCCGATCTCGTGTCCTTCCGGCGGAAGGATTCCCGGAGAAGTGGGTACCCGGGGATCCCACGCACACGAGCAGAGGAGACGCGATGACCGTCACCGGCATCATCAGCGCGATCGTGATCGGCCTGATCCTCGGACTGCTGGGCAAGCTGTTCGCTCCCGGCAAGCAGAGCATCCCGATCTGGCTCACCATCGTGGTCGGCATCATCGCCGCCTTCGTCGGCACCGCCATCGCCCGCGGCCTCGGCTACGCCGACACCAAGGGCATCGACTGGCTGGAGATCATCACGCAGGTCGTCCTGGCCGCGATCGGCGTCAGCATCGCCGCGGGCGTCTACGGACGCAAGGGCATCTCCAGGTAGGCAGTCCCGTCCGTCCGTGAAGGCCTCCTTCACAGCGCTCAACGCTGGGAAGGGGGCCTTCACGGCTTTGACGTCACCCGGTCAGGGCACAGCGAGGGCGGTTCGCCGGATTCGGTGCCACGGTGACACCACAGTGTTCCCACAGACGAAGGAGAACCGTCATGCTCGGTGGACTCTGGGGCATCATCAGCACGATCGTGGTCGGCTTGATCCTCGGCGTGATCGGCAGGCTGCTGGCACCCGGCGCGCAGAAGATCCCGATCTGGCTGACCATCGTGGTCGGCATCGTCGCCGCCTTCATCGGCAACTGGCTGGCCGGGGTGTTCGGCGTCCGCGACACCAAGGGGATCGACTGGATCCGGCACATCTTCCAGGTCGCCGCGGCCGTGGTCGGGGTCATCCTCGCGACCGGTATCTACGCGAAGATCAAGGGCGGTCAGCGCACCAGCAGCTGACAGGCGGTAGCGTCGGCCCCTGTGCACTGGCTCGATCTCAGCGGACAGGGGCTGACGGCCCTGCCCGAAGACGTCCCGCTCGACGACGTCGTGCGGCTCGATCTCGACCGCAACGCCTTCACCGAGGTCCCCGAAGCGCTCACCACCGCGCCCCGGCTCGAACAGCTGAGCTTGTACGCCAACAAAATCGCCACGCTCCCCGAGTCACTGTGGACACTCACCGGGCTGCGTGTGCTCAACCTCGCGGCGAACCGGCTGACCGAGATCTCGCCGTCCATCGCGGCGCTCGGTGAACTGCACACGCTCGACCTCGGCCACAACCGGCTGACCGATCTGCCCGACGAGCTGGGCGAACTCGCCGGACTCACCGAGTACCTTTACCTCAGCGACAACCAGCTCACCGAGTTCCCGGAATCCCTGTGCGGGCTGGGCCGCCTGCGCTACCTCGGCTGCACGGACAACCAGCTGACCGCGCTGCCCGAGGATCTCACCGGCTTCGGCGCGCTGCGGGAACTTCGCTTGTACCGCAACGAAATCGCCGAACTCCCGGAGTCGATCGGCACGCTCACGAGCCTGCGCGAGCTGCACCTGCGCGGCAACCGGCTCACCACGCTGCCGGACTCGATCGGCGAGCTGACCGACCTCCGTCAGCTCGACCTCCGCGAGAACGCGCTGACGACCCTGCCGTCCTCGCTCGCCAACTTGTCTACATTGGACAAACTGGATCTGCGCTGGAACAAGTACCTCCGGGAACCGTCGTGGCTGGCCGACTTCGAGGCCGCGGGCTGCATGGTGCTCCGCTGAGGCTCAGCAGAGCACGATCGGCCGCCCCGCGTAGGTCGTCGTGCGGCTTTCCCGCCGGACCTCGGCGCCGGAATTGACGTCGTAGAGCACCCGGGTGTCCGAAACGGTGAAGCCCGGCGACCCGGACGACGGCTGACAAGCGCCCCCACCGGTACCGGGGCCGACCTGGATCGGCGGCGGGCTCAGATCGCTCCGCCCGCCGGCCACGCTCTCGACACGGAAGCGTTTGGTGCCCCAGATCCGCACGGTCACCGAGTCACCGGAAGCGGTGGCCTGGATGGCGATCCCGGTCGGCGCGTCGTTGGTGATCTTGAGTTCGACCGGTGAACCGTCGGTGTTGACGGCTTTCGCGTCCCGTGCGGCGGGGTAGCGGTCGAGGTGGTAGTCGTGGGCCGCGTGGCCGCCGTCGGCGAGCCCGGCGAGGTACGCCGCGTTGTAGAGCACCGACGCGAACTGCGAGACGCCACCGCCGACGACGTTCGGCCCGGTGCCGTCCTCGTTGACCGGGGCGGTGACATAGCCGTTCTCGGCGGTACGAGAACCCGAGCGCGCCCCGAGGCTGAACGTCTCCCCGGGTTTGACGACCGCGCCGCTCACCCGCGCGGCCAGGATCTGGTTGTTCGTCGCGACCGGCCCGGACATCCCGCCGACGGTGAACTCGCCGATCACGTCCTTGATGCCGAACGCGTTGGCCGCGTCTGTGGTCAGGCTCGGCTTCTTCGCGTCGTAGGTGACCTTCAGGTCCCGTCCGTCGGCCTTCGCGAGGACCTGGGTGAGCGGGACGAACGTCTTCTCCCAGTTGATCTTCCGCGCGTCCTCCGACGGTTTGACCGTGGGCCGGTCGGCCTCGAAGACGATCTCCGCGTCCTTGCCGTCGGTCTCCGTCGGCTTCAGCTCCGGCAGCACCGCGTCCCGCAGCTTGCCCTGGTCGATGCGTACCTCGACGCCGCCGCCGTCCTTGCCCGCGAACTGGAACGAGCTCGCGATCGCGGCCGGTTTCAGCACCGCGTCGCGGCCCTGCCCATGGACGACCACCGGCTTCGCGACCGCGGGCGCGACGATCTTGTCCAGCACGGTGTGCACCCCGGCCGAACTCGCCTTGACCGGGGTGATGTTCATCCGGACGTCGATGCCGTGCGGGTTGAGCCAGCCGTCGGTGATCGCCTTGACCGCGCCGTCGACGTCGTCGAGCCGCTGTCCCTGCCGGGGTTCGATCGGATAGGGCGTCACGCCGCCGTCGCTGCCAGGGATAGGCGTGAAGCCGACCGCGCCTTCCACCACCGGATGGTCCAGCGTCGCCTCGGCAAGATTACGGACGGATTGGGCGACGGTCTTCGGATCCGACTTCGTCACCACGCCGACCTCGCGCTGGGTGAAGAACGACAGGATCCGCGTGATCGGGCTGAGCGGCTGATGGCCCGCCTGCTCGAGCGTGTTCGGCCAGTCGAGGCCGAGCCCGGACTCCGCGGGCACCAGCTGGGTGCGGACATCCCCGCCACGCACCGAAAACGGCTTCGTCAGCCGCGGCTCCAGCTCGCGATGCAGCTTGTCGGCGGCGTCGCGATGAGTCAGCCCGCCGACGTCGATCCCGGCGACGGTGACCCCGCGCGGTACGTCACCGGCGCTGCTGATCAGGTCCGCGGCATACAGGACGACGAACAGCGCGATGACGCCGCCGACGAGCATGAAGACCTTGCCGAGGCCCTTGCGGAACTTCTTGGCGGGCGTGGGCGGCGGGACGACGTGCGGGCCTTCGAGCAGTTCACCGGCGAGGTCGCCGTCCTCCTCCGCGAACGGGAGGAGATCGTCGCCGAACAGGTCCGTGCTTTCGCCCGGTCTCGGTTCGTCGTGGTTTTCGCGCACGCCCCTGCCTCCGGGTTCCCCTACCCCCGGCGCCGGCGCTACAGGTAGAGGCCGGTGCCGTGTTCAGTCCGTTCCGTCGCCACCGCGTGGATGTCCCGTTCGCGCATCACGAGGTGCCCTTCACCCTGGATCTCCACCTCGAGCTGATCCTCCGGGTTGAAGAGCACGCGATCACCCGTCTTGACGTTCCGCACGCTGGTGCCCACGCCCAGTACATCACCCCAGGCGAGCCTGCGCGCGACCTGAGCTGTGGCGGGGATCACGATGCCGCCGCTGCTCCGGCGTTCACCGTCCTCCTGGGACTGCCGCACGAGCACCCTGTCGTGCAGCATCTGGATCTCGAGCTTGGGACCGTCGGACACGCACTCATGCTACTGATCTGCGACCGGTTCCTTCGGCTCGCCCGCCATGACGAGACTCAGCGCACGCTCGCCACCCTTTTCGAAGCGGACCGGGACGCCCCAGTCCTGCCGGGTGATGCGGCACGCCGGGTGCTCGCCGCCGTCATCGCAGCTCGCGGCCTGCGCGACGACCTGCAGCACGCCCTCGGAAACGCCGTCGGCGAACCGGATCCGGCGGGTGAGGTCGGTGCCGACACCACCGCCGTCGGCGAGCAGTTCGGGTGGCGACGCGCTGATCTCCAGCCGCGTCGACGGGCCGTATCGGTCGTCGAGCTTCTCCCCGGGTGGCGGAGTGAACACGACGCTGAACTCGACGTCGCCGGAGGCCAGCACGGTCGGCGGACGACGGACGGCGTGTGCTTCGCCCGCGACGGTCGTGGACTCGCCTTCGGGCAGCGGCGCGACCCGGTTGCCCGCGGACTCGACGACCAGCAGCTGTCCGTCGTGCACGAGCAGGCCCTGCGGTTCGGCCAGTCCGGTGGCGAGCGTGCTGACCAGCCCGGTCGCCGGGTCGTAGCTCCGCACGGCGCCGTTGTACGTGTCGGCGATGGCGATCCGGCCGTCGGCCAGCACGGCGAGGCCGAGCGGATGCTGGAGAAGCGCTTTCTCGGCGGGCCCGTCGGTGTGGCCGAAGGAAAACAGGTCGACGCCGATCGCGGTGTGCACGGTGAACGACTCGCCCTCGGGCTCGATCCAGCGCAGCGCCGACGTCTCGGCGTCAGCCAGCCACAGCTTGTCGCCGTCGACCGCGAGCCCGGACGTCTGCGCGAAGAACGCCTCGTGGACGTCGCCGTCGCGCAGGCCCTCGACCGTCGTGCCCGCGAAGCGGCGGATGGTCCCCGAAGCCGGGTCGAACACGCTCAGCGTGTGGTTGCCCGCCATGGCGACCACGACCCCGCCCGCGGGCGCCCACCACACGACGTCCCAGGGGCTGGTGAGGTCGACGTCGAGGGCGCGGCCGGTGTCGGTCCCGTTGCGCCACTGGTTGCCGGTACCCGCGACCGTGCTGACCTCGCCGGTGTTGAGGTCGAGACCACGCAGCCGGTGTCCCGCCGAATCGGCGACCACCGCGTGGTAGCCGACGCGCTGCGCGATTTCGCCGGGCAGCAAGGCGATTCCGGACGGCTCCGCGAAGGAGGCGACGTCGAACGGCCCGTCCTGGCCGCCACGCTGCCCACTGCCGAACCGGCGGATGACGGTCTCGCCGTCGGAGGCGAACTCGACGATCGAGTGGTGCCCTGTGTCGGCCACCAGCACGCGGCCCTCGGCGGTGGTCACGGCCTTGCTCGGGAAGCGCAGTTCGCCGCGCTGCTCCTCGACCGGGACGTACGGGCTGCCACCGCGGCGCAGCGTGCCCTTGGCCTCGTGCTTGGTGACGAGGTCGGCGACGACACGCCGCAGCGCCTCGGCGTGCCCCTCGCCGGCGGCGACGTGCACGACGTAGCCCTCGGGGTCGACGACCACCAGCGTCGGCCACGCGCGCACCGCGTACTGCGACCACATCGCCATGCCAGGGTCGTTGAGCACGGGGTGGTGCACCTCGTACCGGCGTACCGCGGCCTCGATCGAGGCCGCCTCGCCCTCGTGCAGGAACTTCGGGGAATGGACACCGATCGTGACCAGGACGTCCGCGAATTCCGCTTCGAGCGGGCGCAGCTCGTCCAGGACGTGCAGGCAGTTGATGCAGCCGCTGGTCCAGAAGTCGAGCAGCACGACACGTCCGCGCAGCTCAGCGAGGGTGATCCGGCGGCCGCCGGTGTTCAACCAGACGTCGCCCGCGAGCTCGGGGGCCCGCACGCGGGCCTGCGGTGGTGAAGAAGTCACGTCAAGAGTGAACTACATGTGCTCACGCAGTGTTCCGATGTCCGCGCCGTGAGAGGCCGAGCTCACCCAACAGGAGGAGGGGTATCCGGGTGTCCCCGCTCCGGAAAAGGGAAGGCGGCGGCGCCAGGCGCGACTTAGGCTCGTAGTTATGTCATCTGTCCAGCCGACCGGCGCGCTGACCCTCGAGGAGGCCCGCGCCGTCCAGGTAAGCCTCCAGGAGCCGGTGCGCCCCGGGCTGAGCGACGCCGAGCTCGACGAAGTCGAGAAGCGGTTCGGTTTCCGCTTCTCCGCCGATCATCGGACGTTCCTCGCCGCGGGGGTGCCCATCGGCGACCGGTGGCCCGACTGGCGTTGTGGCGACCCCGCACAGCTGCGCAAACGCCTCGACTGGCCGGTCGACGGCGTGCTCTACGACGTCGAACACAACGCTTTCTGGCTGCCTGACTGGGGAATGCGCCCCATCGACCTCTCCGACGCGCTCGCGGTGGCGCGGCGGCATCTAGCGGAAGTCCCGCAGCTGGTCCCGGTGTGCGGGCATCGATATCTGCCCGCCATCGCGGGATCGACGGGTTATCCGGTGCTTTCGGTGTACCAGACCGACATCATCGTGTACGGCAACGATCTCCGTGACTACCTCGCGCACGAGTTCGGCGGTGAGCCGGTCGAGTCGAACACGGCTCCACTGCTGGAAATCCCGTTCTGGTCCGGCCTGATCGAGTAGGCGCCCAATGTCCCCTCAATGAGGTGCGCGCTTTCCCGGGGTAACCACCGACCAGCGTGGGGAGCGTTGTGCCGTGAAGGCCTCCTTCACCGCGTTGAGCGCTGTGA
>NZ_JBHYIQ010000004.1:170142-180637 GCF_042739895.1 Amycolatopsis sp. NPDC059021 | reverse complement strand
GCCCCCAATTCACCCCACATTGGGGGCCCCGTTTACCCGGGTAACCCCCCCCCCGTGGGGGGTCGTGTTGTGCCTCGATGGCAACATCCACCGCGTTGAGCGCTGTGAAGGAGGCCTTCACGGAAGTCGGCGGACTCGGGATGCGACACCGGGCGATGTGGCATTCACGGACCTGCTCAGACGAGTTCCGCGGCGGTCTTCAGGCGGGCCAGCGTGGCGGCGATGTTGGCCCGGTTCGCCTCGGCCCGGCGCCACACCCCGGTCGCGGTCGACGTCGGCAGCTTGAGCCAGCCGGGACGGCGCTCCCAGGTGCTCTCGGTGACGACACAGCGATCGGCCGATTCCTGCTCGATGTCGTACTGCCAGCGCGAAATCGGCAGGCCGAGGAACGTCACGTCGAAGGCGAAGCGCTTCCCGGGATCGGCGTCGGTGATGGTCGCGATCGTGCTCCAGCGGCGCGGGCCACGGCGATTGCTCCCGCGGAAGCGCGCTCCGACGGCCGCCGAGGAAGCCCCGCCCAACCAGCTGTGCCCGCTGTACTCCTCGGCCAGACCGGCGAGCTTGCCGGGGTCGCTGACCAGGTCGTAGACCCGGTCCGGGGACGCGCCGATCTCGATCCGGCCGGTCGCGGTGGGTTCCGCCATTGGAGCACCTCCATACCGTGGGTATGGGCACATACTGACAGTACGGAGGTTAGTTGTCACGCCTCAGCATGCGGCTGACGCCGGCGGCGACGGTCGACGCGAGGATCCAGCCCGACGCGGTGAACCCGGCCGCGACCCATTTGTCGACGCCGTGCATGTACCAGCGCGACTTGTTGCCGAAGTCGACGATCGGCACGAGCAGGTCGGCGGTGTAGATGACCGGGTTCCACTGGATCCCGGTGTCCTGGTTGTTGACCACGCAGCGCGAGCCCTTCGCGAGGACCTGCGTGGTGGGATCGGACGACCGCTCGTTGACGCAGGAATCCGTACCGAAACCGAACCAGAGGCTGCCGAGCACGAGCAGCGTCAGCAGCCACCCGAGCGCGCGCACCGGCCGGTAGCCGTACCCGACCATCGAGCGCTGCAGCCAGCTCCACAACCGCACGCCGGGGCCGAACACCTTGAAACCGCGGGCCAGCGCCTCGTACCGGAACTGCTGTTTGCGCAACGCCACCGTGGACGCGTGTTCCTCGTTTCCGGACGCGCGCAGCATCGCGGCGAGCTGGTCGTACGGTCCGGGCCGGTACCCGCCCATCGCCTTGCGCAGCAACGCGATCCGGTGATCGAGCGCCTTGTCGTCGTCGAGCGCGATCTTCTTCTTCAGCGCGTCGTACCGGAAATCCTCCAGCTCGATGCCGCCGGTCGCGTCCCACAGCTCCTCGTTGTCGGCGAGCGTCCCGCAGTGCGCGCGGCGCAGCACCAGCCGCCCGACCGGCGGTTCCTTGGGCGCCAACGTGAATTCGTCGGCGGTGACGTCGCTGGCGTCCAGCGCGATGCCGTACTCGGGCAGGGAACCCAGCTGGGCCCCGCTGAGGTCGACGCGCCGGGCGATCTGGGCGCCGTCGAGGTTGACCCCGCCCTCGGCGAGGAACTGGCGGTCCTTGTCCTCGGTGAGCATGAGGTCGCGGCCGATCCGCGCGGTGCGGACGTCGAGGGAAAAGCTGCTGGTGGAGCGCTTTCCCGGCTCGGAAAGCCGGGTGCCGAACAGATTGACGCTGCCGCCGACCTCGACACCCTGCAGCCGCAACGTCCCTTCCAAGGTCGCGTCGGTGAGCTGCAGGTTCCCGGCGATCTTCGCGCGGCGGGCGGAGAACACGTCCCGGTCGGGATGCAGCAGCATCGAGTTCCAGGCCAGCAGGTTCCCGCCGACCGTGATGTCCGACAGCCGCAGTTGGCCGCTCGGCACCCGCAGGCTGGTCGCCTCGATGTCACCGCCGATCGTCGAGCCGTCGAGGTGCAGCGCCCGGTCGTAGAACGGCGCGTGCTCACCACGTTTGACCGTGATCTCCGCACCCGCCAGCCGCAGCGAACCACCGATACGCGCGTTGACCATCCGCAGCGTGCCGACCGCCTGGAGACCGTCGCTCAGCTCGAGGTTCCCGTCCACCTTCAGCCGGTCGGCGACGAACGCGGGCCGCGGATCGAGGTAGGGATCGTTGGACTTCCAGGCGTCCACCACGATCGGGCCGGTCTGGTTGGCCACCAGCCGCGCCTCGCGGAACACGATGTCACTGTCCACAGTGGCGCTTGGCAGGTAGAGAATTCCGTTGGCGGAGAAGCGTTGCCGCTGACTCGGCGGACCGTAGTTGTCGACCTCGCAGAGCAGGCTGCCGCCGATGTGCAGGCCGTTCCCGTTGAGCGCGAAGCCGTCCTTGTTGTTCAGCGTCGCGCCGGAGAAGTTGACGTTACCGCCTGCCCGCAGGCCGGGGATGCGGACCTCGCCGTGCGCCACCATGCGATATGCCAGCAGCGCGCCGGTGACGACGAGCCGGTCCGCCTGGATCGCCTTGCCGCGCGGATGCGAGATGGTCGTGCGGGTCAGCACGACCGACCCCTCGATGACGGCGTCGGTCAGGTTGACCGCGGCGTTCGGCTTGCCGCGTTCCCGGTCGTCGCCGCGCTGGATGGTGGTCTCGTCGAGCTCGTTGTCGTCGTCCTCGACCTCGACGACGCTGCGGATCAGCCGGACGTCGTTGCGGCTGCGCATGTTGCGGGCCTTGAGTCCGGGCAACCAGCATTTGCGGAACACCAGGCCGAGCAGGTTCGCCTCGCGCACGTCCGGCGGATGCTCGAACCGGCACCGCTCGAACCGGAACAGGAAGTTGAGGTTGGCCGCGCGCAGATCGAACGTGCCGGTGATGTAGGCGTCCTCGACCTGCACGATCGGCGCGTTCGTGGCCTGGCGGCGCCAGCGCAGGAGCCCACCGGTGCCGGGCTTGAGCAGATCGGCCGCCTTGACCTCGTACCGCTTGTCGGGAACACCGGCGAACGGATCCAACGGCGCGAGCAGGTTGTCCGTCGACATCCCCCAAACCCCCTCCCGAGCAAGAGCATCCCTGCGGCCACGCCGGGACCTGCCCCCGTACACCGCTCTTGCTCAAGGTAGCGAAGCCGAACGGTACTCGCAGGCGAACCGCGATCAGAGGGCACAAATAACCTCGAACCCAGGATCTGATCCCCACAGACTGTTCACCATACGCAACTATCAGTAATACTCAAGCACGACACGCGAGTTGAGCACAGCGCAAAAAGTGCTCCGCTGCGATCGTCGACCACAGCGGAGCACTGAAATTCAAAAGAACATCTACGAATCGTCAACCGTCACCGGTCGACAAACGTGTAAAACCAGCGTCCGTTATCCATCTGAGTACACTGAATAATAATCTCATAGTACCGCTGGAAGTCTCTAGAATCGTAATGACAACTCTGGTAATCACTGAAAGTCCTGCTGCAGCCGGCAGGCCGAGGACACCCACCGCCACCCGCCACGCCGGTGCCATTTGACGCGTTCGCCGCCTCGGCGCCCACGACAGACACCACGCTGAGTGCCGCCAACCCCACGGCACCAGCCGTAATTCTTCTCACCCAGTCCCGCACAGAAATCCTCCCTCTTTGACGACTTACCGAACACAATCGGTTGATCACATACAGTTGATCACGTCGTCAACCCGGGAAGTACCCCGAACCGGAGTATTTCCTGGCGGAAAATTGCTCCGGCCCGAGGATTGCATCGGGACAAGCGGCAGGTTAAGCATTGGGGCTAAGTACCCGCGCCAGGAACGATTTGGTCCGTTCGTGTTGCGGGTTCCCGATGACCTGCTCCGGCGGCCCCTTTTCGACGACGACGCCGTCGTCCATGAACAGCACCGTGTCGGCCACCTCGCGCGCGAACTGCATCTCGTGCGTCACGACGACCATCGTCATGCCGTCCTGCGCAAGCTGCTTCATCACGCCGAGCACGTCACCGACGAGTTCCGGGTCGAGTGCCGACGTCGGCTCGTCGAACAGCATCAGCTTGGGCTGCATCGCCAGCGCCCGCGCGATCGCGACCCGCTGCTGCTGTCCACCGGACAACTGGCCGGGGTAGTTGAACGCCTTGTCGGCGAGCCCGACCCGCTCCAGCAGGTCCAGCGCCCGCTGCCGGGCCTGCGCCTTCGGCTCGCGCCGGACCTGGACCGGCGCCTCCATGACGTTCTCCACCGCGGTCATGTGCGGGAACAGGTTGAAGCGCTGGAACACCATGCCGATGTCCTTGCGCTGCAACGCGATTTCCTTCTCGCGCAGCTCGTGCAGCTTGTCACCACGCTGTTTGTAGCCGACCAGCACACCGTCGACGTAGAGCCGCCCGGCGTCGATCTTCTCCAGGTGGTTGATGCAGCGCAGCAACGTCGACTTGCCCGAACCGGACGGGCCGATCAGGCACAGCACCTCGCGTTCGTGCACCTCGAGGTCGATGCCCTTGAGCACGTCGACCTTGCCGAAGCTCTTGCAGATCCGCTGCGCGGAAACGACCGGAGTCGTCATACCGTCGCACCTCCCTGTCCGCCGCCACCCTGGCCGGACCGGAAACCAAGCATCCGGGCCCCCCACCTCGTCCGTTCCGCGACGTCTCTCGATGTCCCGCGGGCGAAGTACTTTTCGAGGAAGTACTGGCCCACCGTCAACACCGACGTGAGGAAGAGATACCAGAGCGCCGCGACGATCAGCAGCGGCACGGTCTTCAGGTTCTGCGAGTAGATCGTCTGCGCGGCGACCATCAGCTCGAAGTACCCGATGACCACGACCAGCGACGTCGTCTTGAGCATCGAGATCGTCTCGTTCCCGGTGGGCGGGATGATGACGCGCATCGCCTGCGGCAGGATGATCCGCCGCAACGTCGTCGTCCGCTTCATACCGAGCGCGCTGGAGGCTTCGAGCTGCCCGCTGTCTACGGACTGGATACCGCCACGCACGATCTCCGCCATGTACGCCGCTTCGTTGAGCCCGAGCCCGAGCAGCGACGCGGTGAACTGGTTGATCAGCGTGTTGGTGTCCCAGCTGAAGAAGGTCGGGCCAAACGGGATGCCCAGCCCGATCCGGGAGTAGGCCAGCGCGAGGAAGTTCCAGATCACCAGCTGGGTGAGCACCGGCGTCCCGCGGAACAGCCAGACGTACACGGCGGCCGCGCCGGACATCAGCGGGTTCGGCGACAGCCGCATCACCGCGAGCAGGATCCCGCCGACGATGCCGATGGCCATCGCCACCACGGTCAGGATCAGGGTGTTCTGCAGGCCCTGCAGGATCCGGTAGTCGAAGAGGTACTCACCGACAATCGGCCAATGGAGTGCGTCATTCGTGACCACACTGCGGACCACGATGAACGCGAGGAAGAGGATGATCACCCCGGCGACCCAGCGGCCGTAGTGGCGTACCGGGACAGCGCGGATGGGCTCGGCGTCGAGCGGCGCCTCCTGCTTCGGAGACGCCGCTTCGGGGTTCTGCGACACGAGAACTACGTCCTAACTAGGCGTGTCAGGAGGCGGACGGGTTGATCTCCGACTTCTTCAGCACACCGACCGGGTTCAGCTTCCACTTGTCGATGAGCTTCTGCAGCGTGCCGTCGTCCATCAGCTTCTGCACGGCACCCTGCACGGCCTTGCCGTAGTCGCCGCTGTTCTTCTTCAGCACGATCCCGTAGGGCAGGCTGTCGTACGGGTCGCCGACGCGCTCCATCTGCCCGTTGGTCTGCGTGATGGCGTAGTCGATGACCGGCGAGTCGGCCAGCTCGCCCTGCACGCGCTTCGCGTTCAGCGCCAGGTTCACATCGGTCTGGGCCTGCAGCTGCGTCACATTGATCGGGGGCTTGCCCGCGTCTGTGCACTTCTTGGTCCGCGCATCCAGGTCCTCGACCTGGGTGGTGCCCTTCTGTACCGCGATGTTCTTGCCGCACAGATCATCGACACTCAGTTTGTCCGGGTTGCCCTTGAGCACACCCAGCGATGTACCGGCCTTGTAGTAGGAGACCATGTCGACGGTCTGCAGCCGCTCGGGCTTGATGGTGAACGACGAGATCGCCATCTCGTACTTACTGGCCTCGACGCCGGGGATGATCCCGGAGAAGTCGGAGTTCTGGAACTCGGTCTGCAGGCCGAGCACCTGGCCGACCGCGGTGCCGAGGTCGACGTCGAAGCCGACGGGCTTGCCGTTCTCGACGAACTCGTTCGGCGGATAGCTCTGGTCCTGTCCGAAAAGGATCTTGCCGTCGGCCTTCACGCTGTCCGGCACGAGCGCGGCCAGCTTGTCGTCCTTGGCGGCCGGCTTGATCTCCGTGGCCGCGCCGGGCGCGCCGCTGCTCTTCGCGGCGTCGGGCGCACCGCTTCCGCCCGCACCGCACGCCATGGTCAGGCCGACCAATGCGAACGCCGGGAGCAGCGCGAACGCCTTCACTTGGGGTCCTCGGGCCACGTCGTTACTCCTCGTAGTCTCAAGCTGTCGAGTGCTCGCATACTGCCACTCATCGGAGGTGTAGCACAGCACCGGGACGTTACGGCGCCGTTTCGCCGGACCGGGTTCTGACTGTCGGTATCGCGCCAGATGGGGAGCGTGAGCGAGGATGACGACCATGACCAGTAACCCGGTGCCCCGCCTGCCTCCCGCCGGACGACGCGCGCGACCCGCGCAGCGACGACGGACCTCGCGGCCGGGTGCGCAGTTCGACGGCTATCTCGCGCCGCAGCGGCCGCACGCGGACGCCTACGACGAGATGTTCGCCGCCGACGGCACGGTCCGCGGGCCGTACCGGGCGTTGTACCAGTCGATCGCGGCGCTGGATGCCAACGACCTGACCGCCCGTTCGGCCGCGCTGGACCGGGCGATGGTCGACCAGGGCATCACGTTCTCCCTGTCCGGGCAGGAGCGGCCGTTCCCGCTCGACCTGGTGCCACGTGTAATCCCTTCGGCCGAATGGAGCAAGCTCGAACGCGGGGTGGCGCAACGGGTACGAGCGCTGGAGGCGTTCCTCGCCGACGTCTACGGCGACCGCCAGATCCTGCGGGACGGCGTGCTGCCGCGCCGGCTGATCACCTCGTGCGAGCACTTCCACCGCGAGGCGTACGGCATCAACCCGCCCAACGGCGTCCGCCTCCATGTGTCCGGTGTGGACCTGGTGCGGGACGAGGAAGGCACGTTCCGGGTACTGGAGGACAACCTCCGCAACCCGTCCGGGGTGTCGTACGTGATGGAGAACCGCCGCACGATGGCGCGGGTGTTCCCGGACCTGTTCGCCCAGCACCGGGTGCGCCCGGTCGGCGACTACGCGTCACATCTGCTGCGGGCGCTGCGCGCGGCGGCGGCGTCCAATGTGGCCGATCCGACGGTCGTGGTGCTGACGCCGGGCGTCTACAACTCGGCCTACTTCGAGCATTCCCTGCTGGCGCGGCTGATGGGCGTCGAGCTGGTCGAAGGCCGCGACATGTTCTGCCGGGACAACGTCGTCTACCTGCGCACCACCGAGGGCGAGAAGCAGGTCGACGTGATCTACCGGCGCATCGACGACGAGTTCCTCGATCCGGTGCACTACCGGCCCGATTCCGTGCTCGGCGTGGCCGGAATCCTCAACGCGGCGCGGGCGGGCAACGTCGTGGTGGCGAACGCGATCGGCAACGGCGTCGGTGACGACAAGCTCGTCTACACCTACGTGCCCGAGATGGTGAAGTATTACCTGAACGAGAAGCCGCTGCTGCCCAATGTGGACACTTTCCGCTGCTGGCTGCCGGACGAGTTCGACCATGTCATGTCCCATTTGGACGAACTGGTGATCAAACCGGTCGAAGGTTCCGGCGGGTACGGGATCGTGTTCGGCCCGGAGGCGACGGCCGCCGAACTGGCCACGCTGCGGCGCAAGGTCAAGGCGAACCGCCGCGGCTGGATCGCCCAGCCGGTGGTCCAGTTGTCCACCGTACCGTCCAAAGTGGAGGACAGGCTCGCGCCACGGCACGTCGACCTGCGGCCGTTCGCGGTCAACGACGGCAAGGAAATCTTCGTGTTGCCGGGCGGGCTGACCAGGGTCGCGCTGCCGGAGGGCAGCCTGGTGGTCAACTCCTCGCAGGGCGGCGGCTCCAAGGACACCTGGGTACTCGCGGCCCGGTCGTCCACCGCCGAGCGGGAACTGGACCGGCCCGCACTCGGCGAGGTGTCGTCTGTGGACGGCCGGGTCGCCGAGCAGGGCCCCGAACTGTCCACCTCTCAGCAGCAACAGCAGCAACAGCAGAACTAGGGAGGTTCGTAGTGCTGGCACGCAACGCGGAGTCGCTGTACTGGATCGGCCGGTACGTCGAACGCGCCGACGACACCTCCCGGATCCTCAACGTCTCGGTGCACCAGCTGCTCGAGGACGCGACCGTGGATCCGGACCACGCGAGCCGCCAGCTGCTGACGGTACTCGGCATCCCGGCCGCCGAGGTCGAGTCGCTGGACGTGTGGAAGCTGACCGAACTGGTCGCCTACGCGAAGGACAACCCGGCGTCGATCGTCGGCTCGATCAACTCCGCGCGGGAAAACACTCGGGGCGCTCGCGAGGTCGTCTCGACCGAGTTGTGGGAATGCCTGAACGCGACGTGGAACGCGGTTCCGGACCGGCAGCGGTACGCGCGCCGCGCCGGGCCACACGCCTTTCTGTCCTTTGTGGAGGAACGGGCGGCGATGTTCGCCGGGCTCGCCGACTCGACGATGAGCCGCGACGACGGCTGGCTGTTCATGGTGCTCGGCCGCTCGATCGAACGCGCGGACATGATCGTCCGGCTGCTGCTCTCGCGGGTTTCCGATCGCGCGTCCTCGCCGGGCTGGATCACCGTGCTGCGCTCGGCCGGCGCGCAGGACACCTACCTGCGCACCTACCGGGGCGCGCTGGACGCCGGACGCGTCGTGCAGTTCCTGATGCGGGACACCCTGTTCCCGCGTTCGGTGTTCCATGCGCTGCGCCAGGCCGAAGACTGTCTGCAACGGCTCGACCCCGGCGGCGGCGCGCGTCACAACGAGCAGTCGGAGGCGCTGCGCGAACTCGGCCGGGCACGCAGCGAGCTGGAGTTCCTGCGGCCGTCGGACCTGCTGGATGACCTGCCCCGGCGGCTCGGCTCCCTTCAGACGTCCATAAAGGACATCGGCGAATCGGTTTCGATGCAGTACTTCCACACGTCACCGTGGGTGGCCTGGAGCGGTGCGGAGGTTTCGCTGTGACGTGGCAGCTTCGGGTGGCGCACCGGACGGGCTACCGGTACGCGACGCCCGCGACCCAGTCGTACAACGAGGCCCGGCTTACCCCGCGTTCGGACCGGCGCCAGACCACGGTCGCGACGCGCATCGAGACGACGCCGGCCACGCGTGCCTACCGGTACACGGATTACTGGGGCACGGTGGTCACGTCGTTCGACCTGCACGCACCGCACACGGAGTTCACCGTGCTCGCGACGTCGGTCGTCGAGACCGCCGACGAGGCCGAACCGATCCGCACGGCCACGTGGAAGGAGCTGCACAGCGACACCGTCGTCGACCATCGAACCGAGTACCTGACGCCGACGCCATACGCCCCACGCGATCCCGAACTGTCCAAAGTGGCCCGTGAGCTGCGCAAGGGACTGGACCCGGCGGACGCGGTGCTTTCGGTGTGCGAGTGGGTCAACAAGCAGCTGAAGTACCAGCCGGGGACGACCGGGGTGCACAGCACGGCGACGGACGCGTGGCGGGCACGCGAAGGCGTGTGTCAGGATTTCGCGCACGTCACGCTGGTGATGCTGCGGGCGATCGGAATCCCCGCGCGGTACGTGTCGGGCTACCTCCACACGAAGCCGGAGGCGAAGCTGGGCGAGGTCGTCGCCGGGGAAAGCCACGCGTGGGTGGACGTCTGGACCGGCGGCTGGTGGGCCTACGACCCGACGAACGCGATCGCCGTCGGCCCCCGGCACGTCTGGGTCGCGACCGGCCGCGACTACGCCGACGTGGCGCCGTTGAAAGGAATCTTCACCGGTGGCGGCCAGTCCACATTGGACGTTTCAGTGGAACTGACCCGATTGGCCTGAGTTATTTGCACTGTTGCACAGTCCGCAACGCCGGGTGTCCTCGGGCAGACGATGTTGACGTGTGAACCCTCCACAGGTTGTGCCGGGTAGTCAGTAATTTATGTTTGCCAGCAGGAGCAACCCGGTCCTCAGCTCGCCCGTCTGGACAGGCAAAGAGCAAAAACCTTTCACGAGGGGGAAAACCACCATGAACAAGCGCCTGCTCGCCCTGGTTCCGGCCGCCGTCGCCGGCGGTGTCCTGCTGCTGTCGTCCTGCGGCTCCAACGCCGCGCCCGCCAACACTCCTGCGCCCACCATCACCGCCGCCGCGGCCAAGACCGACCCGAGTGCCGCTCCCGGCTCCGCGAACTCCGGTGTTGGGGCCGCGCCCGCCGGCCCCCCCCCCCCCCCCCAACCCCCCCCCCCCCCGGCCCCCCCCCCCCAAGCCGGCCCCCAAACCGGGGGCTTATAAACCAAAAC
>NZ_JBHYIQ010000004.1:97753-170132 GCF_042739895.1 Amycolatopsis sp. NPDC059021 | reverse complement strand
TTTTTTTTTTATACGACGCCGGCCAACCCCCGCCCGGGCGCCCCCCCCGGGCGCCGCAAAGGGGGTTGTGGCGCGGCCCCCCGCCCCCCCCCGCCAGCCCAGCAAGCCCGCCCCGTCCGAGGCGCCCGGCAGCATGCCGGTCGACAATCCGGCCGATGGCAAGGACGTCAACTGCGGCCCCATCGGCTCGGACTCCAACGGCGTGCGGCAGAACCTGATGGCCAAGGCGACCCCGAACGGGACCGTCGGCTGCACCGAGGCGTTCAACGTCCTGGACGAGTACAAGAAGCACCCGGTCGACCAGGCCGAAACCGGCACCATGGGAGCCGCCCGGCTGCCCTCGGGCTGGGCCTGCGCGAGCGTCCCGCACGCCGAGTTGAAGGGCATTCGCATCGTCAGCTGCGACAGCGGCAAGGAAGACGGTCACGGCGGCTACGTCGGCGGCCGGTCCTTCTACTCCGAGCCCGTCCGGTAAGTCCTTTGTGGACGGTGACGGCGTCGCATGTCGCGAACGCTCCGTAGGGGACGCTGAACGTCCCGAACGCGTCGTTCGCGACACCGGGACGGCAGGGCGGAGCGTCCCACCTTTGTCGCGAACGCTCCGTCCGGGACGTTGATCGTCTGCAACGCGTCGTTCGCGACATGCGGCGGCGAGCCAGGAACGCCCCGGCCTTTGCCGAGAAGCCTCGATCGGCGTAATCCGTGCCGGGTGGCAAGTCGGCATCCGTTGTGGTGATTCGGCGGTGTCGCGCTCCCGTGCTGTTGACCAGCGGTTCTAGGTTGATCGCATGGAAGCGCGAAAGGCGACGCCGCAGGCCAAGGAACTGGGCAATGACCTGCGGCGCGCCCGGCTCGCGGCCGGGCTGACCGAAGCCCAGCTCGCGCGGAAGCTGGGCTGCTCGGCCAGCAAGATCTCCCGTATTGAGCACGGACTGCGGGGGATCGAAGAGTTCGACCTCATCCGGCTACTGGCCTTCTGCGGCGTATCCGGCGACGAAATCCGGCGACTCAGGGACCTGGCGCGCGAAGCCGATGACCCGTACCGCCTCCGGCCGCACCACGATCAGCTGCCGGATGAGCTGAGCACGCTCATCACCCACGAGACCACGGCCGCCAGCATCACTGTCTTCGAACCCCAGCTGGTCCCCGGAATCCTGCAGACCGAAGGCTACGCCCGTGCTCTGTTCCGACTCGCTGGCGTTTTCAACGCCGACGCGGTCGAGCTTCGGGTCCAAGCACGACTCGCACGACAAAGCTTGCTGCGCAGCGCCGACCGACCACAGTTTGTTTTCTTTATCCACGAGCAACCTCTGCGGTCCGTCGTGGGAAACGAACAAGTGATGCACGAGCAGATGCTGCACCTTGTCCTGACCGGTCACCGCGCTGGTTGCGAGATACGGGTAATTCCCAGTGCAGCTTTTCCACCTGGTATTTTCGGCCCGGCCTTCTGGTTGATGAGGTACGAGGCTCACAAACCGATCGTGTACGCCCAGCACTACACCTCAAGCTTGTTCCTCAAGGAACCACCCGATGTGGAGTCTTACCGCGCAGCATTGTCGCGGGTAGCCGGGGACGCGCTGGATGCGAGACAATCCCAGGAGATGCTTGCCACCCTGGCAAGCGACTACGACGTTCCAAGGACCAGCCAACATGACCCCAGCCCAGCAGGCACGACTGACCTGGCGTAAGAGCAGCTACAGTAACGGCGGTAACGGCGAGTGTGTCGAGGTCGCCTGGATGAAGAGCAGCTACAGCAACGGCGGCACCGGCGAATGCGTCGAGATCGCAGTCCTCCCCGCTCGGATCGCCGTCCGCGACTCCAAGGCCCCGGCTTCCGGCGCGCTCACCTTCCCCTCAGCCGCCTGGCACTCCTTCCTCAGCTCGGTGCGCTGACGCTGGTCCAGGAAGCCAGTCGTCGAATCCGGGTAATGCATCACGCGCGACGGCGGCCGACCAGCAGCAGCCACACGAAGTACGCCCCGCCCAGCGTCGCCGCGACCACCCCCACCGGCAGCAGCGACGCTCCGAGCACCCGCTGCCCGACGTAGTCCGCGGCGACCACGAGCAGCGCGCCGACAAAGGCCGAGGCCACCAGGTTCGGGCCGGGCAGCCGGGTCATCCGGCGGGCGAGTTGCGAGGAAATCAGCGCGACGAAGGGGATCGGACCGACAGCCGCAGTCGCGGCGGCGACCAGCGCGACGGCCAGCAGCAGCAACAGATTCCGCATCCGGCCCACGGCGACGCCGACACCGGTCGCGGCGTCGTCGCCCATTTCCAGCATCCGCAGGGCCCGGCCGTTGACCAGCACCGCAGGCACCAGGATCACCATCGCGACAGCGAGCGGCACGAGGTAGTTCCAGTCGCGCCCGGCGAGGTCGCCGACCAGCCACACCGTCGCGCGGGCGGCGTTTTCCTTGCTGGCCTTGACAAGCAGGTACGCGTTGACGCCCGCCAGCACCGCACTCATCGCGATGCCGAGCAGCACGAGTCGTGAACTCAACAGCCCATGCGGCGCGCACAGCGCGGCGACCACCACCATCGTGAGCAGACCGCCGCCGAGCGCGCCCAGCGACACCAGCCCCGGCGCCGAGCCGACGACCAGGATCATCACGATGCCGCCGGTCGCGGACCCGGTGGTGAAGCCGATGATGTCCGGGCTGCCGAGCGGATTCCTTGTCAGCGTCTGGAAAACCGACCCCGCCAACGCGAGCGCCGCGCCGACGAGCACCGCGACCAGCACGCGCGGCAGACGTCCGGTGACGACCAGGTACTGCGCCTTCGTGCCCTGCCCGGCGAGCGTACGGAGCACCTCGGACGGGGTCATGTCGTAGTCCCCGGTGCCGACCGAAAGGACGACCAAAGCCAGCGTCACCACCACAAGCCCGGCAACGACCACAATGGACCTTCGGTCGAGACCCGCCTCGCGCGAAACAACCGTCGTCATCGGCGCACCGCCTTGAGCCGCCGCGCCACGACGATGAACGCGATCCCGCCGACGATGTCCATCATCACGCCGACCTGGATCTCACCCGGCGAGCCGAGCACGCGGCCGAGCACGTCGCAGATCAGCAGCACCACCGGCGCGAGCAGCGCCGACAGCGGGAGCACCCAGCGTTCGTCCTGGCCGACCAGCAACCGCACGACGTGCGGGACCATCAGGCCCACGAACGCGATCGGGCCGCACGCCGCGGTCGCGGCCGCGGACAGCAACCCGACCGCGGCCATCCCGGCGAGCCGGGTGAAAGCCGGATTTGCGCCGAGCCCGCGCGCGGTGTCCTCGCCGAGCGCGATCGCGTTGAGCGGCCTCCCGAGCACTGCCGCCAGTACGACGCCGACCAGGAAAAACGGCACCAGCCCGGCCAGCGCGCCAAGGTCACGGTTGACCAGCGAACCGACCAGCCAGAACCGCATCTGCTCCAGGTTGTGCGTGTTGATCACCTGCAACGCCTGGTTGAGGCCGACGAACACGGCCTGCACCGCGACCCCGGCGAGCACCAGCCGGATCGGGCTCGCCGCGCCGCCGATCACCGACACCAGCCAGGTGCCGAACAGCGCGCCGCCGAACGCGAACCAGATCAGCTGGTCCGGCGCGGTCACCGAGAACAACGCGGATCCGAGGACGATCGCGAACGCGGCGCCGTAGTTGATCCCGAGCAGCCCGGGGTCCGCGACCGGGTTGCGGGTGATCGCCTGCAACAGCGCGCCCGCCAGGCCGAGCGCCATGCCGACCACGACGCCGACCACGGTGCGAGGCAGCCGGTCGTCGCGGATGACGACGTCGTCGAAGCTGCCGTCGTAAGCGAAGAGACCGTGGAGAACGCTGCCCAGCGAGAGCGCGTTCGAGCCGAACCCGACGGACAGCAGGAACGCCGCCGCGAGCGCGAGCAGCGCTCCGACCAGCACCATCGTCCGCGTCGAGCCTCTGGTGCGCCCCTCGGTGACGCGTGCCATTGCCTGGACCATGGCTTTCACATTAAGGCAAGGCTAGCCTAAGGCTCGCATACTCCCCGGTAAGAAGGACGATCCCGATGAACAACCTGCCCACGCTGTCCCGCCGCGGTTTCCTCGCGGGCACCGCAGCGGCCGGCGCGATGACCCTGCTGAGCGCCTGCGGCTACACCGAGGACAAGCCGTCCGGCTCAGGGGGCACGACGTGGACGTACACCGACGACCGCGGCCGGAAGCTCGACGGTGAGCGGCCCACCCGGATCGTCGCACAGGTGACGGCGGCCGCGGCGCTGTGGGACTACGGGATCCGGCCGATCGGCATCTTCGGCCCGTCGAAGCTGGCCGACGGCAAGCCGGATCCGCAGGTCGGCGGCGTCGATCTGAACACCGTGACCTCGCTCGGGAACGTGTGGAACGAGTTCAACTTCGACAAGTTCGTCTCGCTGAACCCGCAGTTGCTGGTCAGCGTGATCTACCTCAAGCAGCAGATGTGGTACGTCCCGGACACGCAGGCGGACAAGGTCGACAAGGCGGCGCCGAGCGTCGGCATCGGCCTCCAGGGCATCGCGATGCCGGAGGGCATCACGAAGTTCGCGGCGCTGGCGAAGGCGCTCGGCGCGGACGTCGAAGCGCCCGCGATCCAGCAGGCTCGCGCGAGCTTCGAGCAGGCCGACGCGGCGCTGGGCGAGGCGATCAAGAAGACGTCGGGGCTGAAGGTGCTGCTGCTGTCCGCACAGAAGGACACCTGCTACGTCGCGAACGCGCCCGCCTTCGCGACCAGCAAGCACTACCAGAACAAAGGCATGAAGTTCGTCGCGCCTGCCAACCCCGACGCCTCACAGGGCGGCTACTACGAGCAGGTGAGCTGGGAGAACATCGGGAAGTACGAAGCCGACGTGATCATGTACGACTCGCGCGGCGGCTCGCTGTCCCTCGGCCCCGACGGCCTCGGCGGCGTCCCGACCTGGCAGCAGCTGCCCGCGGTGAAGGCGGGACGGCTGATCGCGTGGAACAACGAAACGCCGTTCTCCTACCAGCGTTTCACCCCGGAACTCTCGTCCCTCACCGCCGCACTGAACCGCTTCGCCTGATCGTGGCCCCAGTGCTCTGAAGGCCACCTTGAGGGCGTTCAAGTCCCTCATGGTGGCCTTCAGAGACCTTCGAAAGGCGGATGGATCAGCCTCGTGCGTGGGCGTCCAGGATGTGCGCGATGGCCTGCGTGACCTGCTGCGCGTAGTCGAGGTTGAGCCATTCGTCGGGCACGTGGATGTTCGAGTCCGTCCCGCACGCGCCGGTCACGAGGAACTGCGCGTCCGGGTATTTTTCGCCCAGCAGCCCCATGAACGGGATCGACCCGCCCATGCCGACGCTGCGGTGCGGCCGTCCGAACACCTCGTCGCTCACCCGGCGCAGCGCGGCCGACAGCCACGGCGCCTCGGCCGGGGCGTTCCAGCCGTTCTCCGCCTGGGCGTCCTCGCTCAGCTCGACCTGCGCGCCGTAAGGCACGTCGGTGGTCAGCACCCGCTTGACCGCGGCCAGCGCGGTGTCCGCGTCGGCGGTGGGCGGAAGCCGGAAGCTCAGCGTCAACGTCGTGCTCTCGCGCAGGACGTTGCCCGCTTCGGGCGGCTTCGGCAGTCCATCGGCGCCGATGATCGACAGCGTCGGCCGCCAGCTCTGGTTGAGCATCAGCTCCAGCTCGTCGTCGGTGACCGTGGTGGCGTCGCCGACGAGCGGGAACATCTCCCGCAGCGTGCCGGGGGAGACCTCGACGACGTCCTTGGCCTCGCCGCGCCGATTCGCCGGGATCTCGACCTTCAGCTCAGGCAGCTTGATCTCGCCGGTCTCGGAGTCCTCGATGCGGTCGAGCAGCTGCCGCAGCACGCGGAACGAGCTCGCGACGACGCCGCTCGCGAGCCCGGAGTGCTGGGCCGTGCCGAGCAGCCGCACGGTCACGTTGAGGTGCAGCATCCCGCGCAGGCTGTTGACCAGCCACAACCGCTCGTAGTCGCTGCCACCCGCGTCGAGGCAGACCACCAGCGAGACCTCGCCGAGCTTTTCGCTCAGATGCTCCAGGTACGCGGGCAGGTCGGGGCTGCCGGACTCCTCGCCGGTTTCCAGTAGCAGCACGGCACGCGCGTGCTCGCCGCCCGCGGCGTGCACCGCCTCCAGCGCGGTGGTGGCCGCATACCCGGAGTAACCGTCATCCACGGCCCCGCGGCCGTAGAGGCGGCCGTCGCGCAACACAGGCGTCCACGGGCCCAGCCCCTCGGACCAGCCACCGACCGGCGGTTGCTTGTCGAGGTGCCCGTACAACAGCACGGTGCCCTTGTCCGCGCCGCCCGGTGTCGCCGGGACGTCCACGAACAGCAGCGGCGATCGGCCCGGCAGCTCGACGACCTCGAGCTTCGCGCCCGGCAGCCCGCGCCCGGCGATCCAGTCGCGGACGTGGTCGACGGCCGCGGCGAGATGTTTGTTCGCGGCCCAGTCGGCGTCGAACGCGGGGGACAGCGCGGGGATCTCCACCAGACCGGACAGGCTCGGCACGACGTCGTTCGTCCACGCCGAAACCACGGATTCACGTACGGATTTCTGCTCCACACAAGCATCCTGCCACGCGGAACGTACTGTGGTGGAGGTCACGGCCGGTACTCTCTTCGGTCCGCACACACCGTGTGCGACACCCGCGACCCCAGGTGAGCACCGCTCAGGAAACCCGACCCTCGGCAGCCCAACTCTAGGGCTTCCAAGCGTTTTCCCTGCTCAGCAACGGTTTCTCAGCAACAAATCAGCAACCGTGACTCACCATCGGACGGCCCTTCGTGTCAGGATGACGGCGAGAACCGTCAACGCCGACGGTGACCGAGCGCTTCAGATCCGACGCGCTGGTCCCGCCGGTGCAGTCGCTGTGGTCGCCACAAGCGGCCACCAGAGGCACCGACATCAAGGAGCAAGCGCATGCCGTCCCCCGAACAGTGGACGCACCCGGAGCCTGGAGATGGTCCGGCCGCCGTAGCGGCTCAACCTTCCCCCGAACAGGTGATCGCCGGTTTGCGAGCAACGAGTGAAGGTGGCGCTGAGCTGACTCAGCTGCTCACCCCCGAAGGTGAACGGGTCTCCTCACCCCGGTTCGACAAGTACGTCGAGGACATCGACGACGAAGCACTTCGCGGCCTCTACCGCGACATGGTGCTGGTGCGCCGCGCGGACCGCGAGGCCAACGCGATGCAGCGCCAGGGCCAGCTCGGCATCTGGGTTCCGCTGCTCGGCCAGGAAGCCGCGCAGGTCGGCTCCGGCAGGGCGCTGCGGGCCACCGACATGGCCTTCCCCAGCTACCGCGAGCACGGCGTCGCCTACACCCGTGGCATCGACCTCAAAGAGGTCCTCGGCATCTTCCGCTGCACCGACCACAGCGGCTGGGACTACCAGGCCCACCGGTTCCACCCTTACACCATCGTGATCGGCAACCAGGTGCTCAACGCCGCCGGCTACGCGATGGGCCAGAAGTTCGAGGGCAAGGTCGGCGACGACGACGGTGAAGCGACGATCGTCTACTTCGGAGACGGCGCCACCAGTCAGGGCGACGTCCACGAGGGCTTCGTCTGGGCCGCGGTCTACGACGCGCCGCTTGTCTTCTTCTGCCAGAACAACCAGTGGGCGATTTCCGAACCCACCGAACGCCAGTCGCGGCTGCCGCTGTACCAGCGCGCCCGCGGGTACGGCTTCCCCGGCATCCGCGTCGACGGCAACGACGTCCTCGGCTGCCTCGCCGTTTCGCGCTGGGCGCTGGAGGAATGCCGCCACGGCAACGGGCCGGTGCTGATCGAGGCGTTCACCTACCGGATGGACGCGCACACCACCACCGACGACCCCACTCGTTACCGGCTCTCCGACGAGCTGGAGGAGTGGAAGCTGAAGGACCCGATCGAGCGCGTCCGCGCGTACCTCGCCCGCGGCGGCGGTGCCGACCAGGCGTTCTTCGACCAGGTCCAGGAAGAGGCCGACGCGTTCGCCGCCGACCTGCGCGAGTACACGTTCAACATGCCGGAACCGCCGCCGGACCGGATATTCCGCAACGTCTATGCCGAGCCCTCACCGGTTCTCGAGGCGCAGCGCGCCGAGTATCTGTCCTATCTGGACGGTTTCGTCGGGGCAGGTGAACACTGATGACCACTGTGGACATTCAGAAACTGACCATTTCCAAGGCGATCAACCTCGGCCTCCGCCGCGCCATGGAGGAGGACCCGAAGGTTCTCGTGATGGGCGAGGACGTCGGCAAGCTCGGCGGCGTCTTCCGGATCACCGACGGGCTGCAGAAGGACTTCGGTGAGCAGCGCGTGCTCGACACGCCGCTGGCGGAGTCCGGGATCATCGGGACCGCGGTCGGCCTCGCCGTGCGTGGCTTCCGGCCGGTGTGTGAGATCCAGTTCGAGGGCTTCATCTTCCCCGGGTTCGACCAAATCTCTTCGCAGCTGGCCAAACTGCACTACCGGACGCAGGGCAAGGTCAAGATGCCCGTCGTCATCCGGGTCCCGTTCGGTGGGGGCATCGGCGCGGTCGAGCACCACTCGGAGTCGCCGGAGTCGTTCTTCGCGCACATCGCCGGGCTCAAGGTGGTTTCCTGCTCGAACGCCGTCGACGCGTACTGGATGATCCAGCAGGCCATCCACTCCGATGATCCAGTCCTGTTCTTCGAGCCGAAGCGGCTCTACCACTCGGGCGCGTTGCGGGCCGAGGTCGACACCACGGCTACGCCCGATCCACTGTTCAAGTCCCGTGTGGTGCGCGAAGGCACGACGGCGACCGTCGTCGCGTACGGCCCTTCAGTGAAGGTGGCGCTCGACGCCGCGACCGCTGCCGAGGACGAAGGCCACTCGCTGGAGGTCATCGACCTGCGCACGCTCTCGCCGCTGGATCTCGACCCGGTGTTCGAGTCGGTACGCAAGACCGGCCGGCTCATCGCGGTCAGCGAGGCGCCGTCGGAGTCGTCGCTGACCTCGGAGATCGCCGCACGGGTCCAGCAGGAGTGCTTCTACTCGCTGGAAGCCCCCATCCTTCGGGTGACCGGATTCGACACGCCGTATCCGCCTGCCAAGCTCGAGGAGCACTACCTCCCCGATCTGGACCGGGTACTGCACGCTGTCGACCGCTCGCTCGCCTGGTAAGGGGGAAGTTCACGCAATGCCCGAGTACAAACAGTTCCCCCTCGCCGACACCGCCGAGGGGCTGACCGAAGCCGACATCCTCAACTGGCACGTCAAGCCGGGTGACACGGTCGCGGTCAACCAGATCGTGGTGGAGATCGAGACCGCGAAGGCGGCCGTCGAGCTGCCGATCCCGTGGGCCGGTGTGGTCACCGAGTTGCTTGTGGAACCGGGTCAGACGGTCGAGGTGGGGACGCCGATCCTGACCATCGACGTCGATCCTGGTGGGGCTGCGGCTCCCTCCGCTCCGGCTCCGGCTTCTTCGGCGCCGGAACCTGCCGCTGAGGAGGAGATGAAGCCGCTGGTCGGCTACGGCTCCAAGACGGTGGTCACGCAGCGCCGGGCCCGTAAGGGCGCTGCTCCGGTGGCGGCCGCTCCCGCTACTGCTCCGGCCCCGGCTGCTGCGACTGCTTCACCCGCTCCTGCTGCTCCGGCAGTGGAGGCGCCGCGCGGTGGGTACGTGCCGCTGGCGAAGCCGCCGGTGCGGAAACTGGCCAAGGACCTCGGCGTCGACCTGCACGCACTGACCGGCACGGCCGACGGCGGCGTCATCACCCGCGACGACGTCCAGCGAGCGGCCAACGGCGCGGCCCCGGCCACTGCGACGTCCACTGTGGACGCTGGTTACGACCCGGCGACGCGCGAACGTCGCGTACCGGTCAAGGGCGTCCGCAAGGCCACGGCGGCGGCGATGGTGCAAAGCGCTTTCACCGCACCGCATGTCACGGAGTTCCTGACCATCGACGTCACGCCGATGATGGAACTGCGCGAGAGGCTGAAGAACTCGCGCGAATTCCGCGGTGTGAAGCTGACGCCGCTGGCGTTCGCGGCGAAGGCCGTGTGCATGGCGATCAAGCGGACCCCGGACGTCAATGCGGTCTGGTCCGAAGAGACGAAGGAAATCGTCTTCAAGGACTACGTGCACCTCGGGATCGCCGCGGCCACTCCGCGCGGTCTGGTTGTGCCGAAGCTCCACGACGCGGATGCCATGTCGCTCAAGGACATCGCGGTCGCGCTTACTGAGCTGACCGAGGTCGCGCGCGAGGGCAAGACGACTCCGGCGGCGATGTTGAACGGGACCTTCACGATCTCGAACATCGGTGTCTTCGGGATCGACACGGGGACGCCGATCATCAACCCCGGCGAGACGGCGATCCTGGCGCTCGGCGCCATCCGGGACACGCCGTGGGTCGTGGACGGGGAGATCAAGGTCCGGAAGGTCATGCAGCTCTCGCTCAGCTTCGACCACCGGGTTGTCGACGGACAGCAGGGCTCGGAATTCCTGGCCGACGTCGGCGCCCTGCTCAGCGACCCCGCCGTCGCGATCACCTTCTAGCGGTCCGTGAAGGCCTCCTTCACAGCGTTGAGCGCTGGCAAGGAGGCCTTCACGGCCAGATCCCCCGCGGGAAGCACGACCTGGTGACCCGCGAAGCCTCCGGCTCGTCGGGATCAGCCCCGCGTGTGCGGGGAGCACTAGGCGCCTTGCCCGGGCGTGTTGATGACCGCGGGATCAGCCCCGCGCGGGCGGGGAGGACCTCACCCCGGGCTAGGCCGGGCTGCTGCAAGGGGGATCAGCCCCGCGCGGGCGGGGAGGACACTTCGTGACCTGCGGCGTTACCGCGCCCAGCGCCGAATTTACTTCACTTCCTACCGCCGGACCGCTCACGCCCCCTTGGGCTTGAACACGATCTTCCCGCTCTCCAGATCCACCCGATCCCGCGGCGGCGCGCCGTCGTCCTCGCTCTGCACCAGCATGACCTCGGCCTGCCGCTGGTCAAGCTCATGCCGTTTGGTCCCGTAGAGGAACGCCACCATCTCCTCGGTACCGACCGACGCCGCCGTCCGGCCGCTGCGCCGACGCCACGGCAGGTACTTGCCGCCCCACACCTCCAGCACGGCGAGCACGAAGAGCAGCACGAACAGCGCCGGAATCGACATCGCCCAGACAAGCCCCATGACGTCGAAGCTACGCCACCCGTAATGAACTTGACGGAGTGAGTGCTCACTCCGCACACTGGACGGCATGACACCACCAGAAACGCGGCGTAGAGCGCCGAGCATGAGCGTCGAAGAACGACGCAAAATGATCATCCACGCGATGTTGCCGCTCGTCCTCGAGCACGGCACCACCGTCACCACCAGCCAGATCGCCCGCGCGGCCGGCATCGGCGAGGGCACGATCTTCCGCGCCTTCAAGGACAAGGACGAGCTTTTCGACGCCTGCACGGCCGAGGTCCTCAAACCGGACCACGTGCTCGACGCGATCGCCGAGATCCCGGTCGACCAGCCGCTCGCCGACCGTCTCGTCGAGGCCGCCGACGCGCTCGGCGCGCACCTCCAGCGCATGGGCGCGTTGATGGGGGCGCTGCACGCCTCCGGGCGAGCACGTCGCGACCCGGAGCAGCGGCTGAAAGACCGCAAGAACGTTAAAGACTCGCGACGGGACTCGATGGCCGCGATGCGGGAAGCGGTGACCGAGCTCTTCGAGCCGGAAAAGGCCCAGCTCCGGCTCCCCGCAGAGCAGTTGGCGTCGCTGTTCCTCGCGCTGTTGTTCGGCGGCCGCAGGCTCGGCCAGGTCGACGACACCCCGGCCACCCGCGAGATCGTGGACGTCTTCCTCCACGGCGCCGTCCGGGCGGCCGGATGATCCCGGGCGGAGGCGGCGGCCTCGAACTCATGCTCGGCCGGAGGCATGGCAAACGCCGGAGAACCACGACGGTGCCGGACAGCGGCCTCACCGGGCCCGTCGACATCCCGGACGCACCACCACAGGACCAGCCGAAAGGGCTGCGCGAGCGTCTTTCCCGGATGCGGACCGCGGTCTCGGGCACCGTCCGCGGACTACCGAAGGTCGCGCGGCTGACCTGGCAGGCGAGCCCGTTCCTGACGATCGCGATCGCCCTGGTCACACTGCTTTCCGGCCTTCTCCCGACGGTGACCGCCTACATCGCGAAACTCCTGCTCGACAGCGTCGTCGCGGCGATCCAGGGCCACGGCTCGAAAACCGCGATCGTCCAGGTCGCCGCGTTCCAGTTCGGGGTGCTCGCGCTGACGGCGATCAGCTCGTCGCTGACGACGATGGCACAGGCACTGCTCCAGGAACGGATGACGCTGACCATCCGGCACCAGGTCATGGCCCACGCGAGCGAACTGCACCTGGCCTATTTCGAGGGCTCGACGTCCTACGACATGCTGCGTCAGGCAGCACAGGAAGCGCCGACCCGGCCGCTCACGATGATGACCTCGGCACTCGGCCTCGTCCGCACCACGATCACGTTCGCCAGCATGATCGCCCTGCTGATCGCGATCAGCCCGCTGCTCGCGCTCGTCGCCCTGATCGCGCCGATCCCGGCGTTCATCTCGCAGTCCAAATACGGCTCACGCGCGTTCTGGATGTCGTTCATGCTCTCGCCCATCCGGCGCCGCATGGACTATCTGTCCTCTTTGGTCACCACGGACACCTATGCCAAGGAGACCAAGCTCTTCGGCCTCGGCCCGTACTTCGTGGACCGGTTCCGCAAACTCGGCCAGGTCAACTACGAACGGCAGCGGAAGCTGACCGTGAACCGCAACGTCAGCTCGACGTCCTGGGGGCTGCTGAGCACACTCGCGGGCTCGGCGATCGCGCTGTACATCGCACTGGAGGCGGTCGGCGGGCGGCTCACGCTCGGCGACCTGGCGCTGTACACCGCCGCGGCGACGTCCGTGCAGACCTCGGTGTCCGGCTTGTTCACCGCGTTTTCCGGGATGTACGAGAACAATCTCTACATCGACACGCTCTATCGCTTCCTCGGCACCAAACCCGAGATCGTCGCACCACCCGAGCCACGCGCCCTTCCGTCCACAGTGGAAGGTCACATCGAGTTCGAGTCGGTTTCCTTCAGTTATCCGGGATCGGACGAGCGCGCGCTCGACGGCGTCAGCTTCGAGATCCGTCCGGGTGAGACGGTCGCGGTGGTGGGCCGTAACGGGGCGGGGAAGTCGACGCTGTTCAAGCTCCTGTGCCGGCTCTACGACCCAACCGGCGGGCGGATCCTGCTCGACGGCGTGGACATCCGCGAATTCGACCCGGTCGAACTGCGCCGCCGGATCAGCGCGATGTTCCAGGACTACGTGACCTACCAGGGCACCGCGGCGGAGAACATCGGCCTCGGTGACCTGGCGAGGTTGGAAGACCGGCCACACATCGAAGAGTCCGCGCGGCGCGCCGGCGCCTCGGACCGGATCGAACAGCTCTCCAACGGCTACGACAGCCCGCTGGGCCGGTGGTTCGACCAGGGTGTGAGCCTGTCCGGCGGGGAATGGCAGAAGATCGCGCTGGCCAGGGCTTTCCAGCGCGAGGCCCCGATCCTGATCCTCGACGAGCCGACGTCCGCATTGGACGCACAGGCCGAGCACGACCTGTTCTCGCGGCTGCGCGAGCTGGCCGAGGGGCGGACGACGCTGTACATCTCGCACCGGTTCTCCACCGTGCGCCAGGCCGAGCGGATCCTGCTGCTCGACCACGGCAAGGTCGCCGAGTACGGCACGCACGAGCACCTGATGGCGGCCAAGGGCGGCTATGCCGAGCTGTTCACCCTGCAAGCGCAGGCGTATCTCGACGAGGTTCCCGGCTGAAAACGCCTCCGTCGGCGGCGCCGCGCGGTTATCGTCTCCCGCCATGGGGGACTTCGAACCGGCGCCGCCGATCGCGGTGCCGCCCCCGCGTCCGCGATTCTGGACGCGAGGGCGGCTGATCGCGGTGGCGATCACGCTCGCGGTGATCGTCACCGCGGTCGTGCTCCTGACCCGCCGCGTCCCGGGGCCTGGCGAAGCGGGCTGGCGGCCACTGTCGGGGACAAGACAGGTGCACTCCAGCACCGGCGAGGCAGGCCTGCAGTTCGCCCAGACCCTGGAGAACACCGGCGACGTCGGCGTCGTCATCGAGTCCGCCCGCGCCGAAGTCCCGCCCGGCTTCACCCAGGCCGAGGCGGGCACACTCTCGTTGACCTGGCTCAGCGAGTACTACCTGATCACCCCACCGAAACTGACCGTCTTGCCGGTACGCGTGGACGCCGACAAGCAGGTGAAACTGGTGGTGCGCTTCCGCGTGAGCTGTCCTCCGGCCCAGCCCGCGAAACGCGTCCCATGGCGGCTCTTCCTCACCGTATCGGCCGACTCGGTACGCCAGGAAGTCGAGGTCGGAGAGCTTGCCGACATCGAACTCGGCGACCGCTCACTCCCGGAATTCTGTACCCCAGGGAAGTAACCACGAAGAGTGACGCTGTCCACTTCTCACGGTGACAGGGAGCAAAACGGGCAGCCCGCTCGTTGACCGGGTATGGCTGTCGTGTTCCTGCTCTATGTCATCGCCGAGGTGGCCGCTGTCTGGGCGGTGGGCTCGGCCGTCGGCGTGCTCGGCACGATCGCGCTCCTGCTGGCCGGCGCCTTCGTCGGCTCCTGGCTCGCCCGCCGCGAGGGCGGCAAGGCCATGCGCGCGTTCGTCGAAACCGCCCGCGCGGGCCGCCCCGCCGAGAAGGAACTCACCGACGGCATGCTGGTCGCGCTCGGCGGCGTCCTGATCATGCTGCCCGGCTTCGTCAGCGACGTCGCGGGCCTGCTCCTCCTGCTCCCGCCCACCCGCTCCGTCGCTCGCAAGTTCTGGCTCCGCCGCGCCGAGAAGCGCGCGATCCGCTTCGCCAACCAGCGCCGCGGCCCGGTGATGGTGGTCGACAGCGAAGTCGTCACCGAAGACCACCCACCGCGGTCGTCGCAGCCGCCGATCATCGAAGGCCGTGTCATCGAGGGCTGACCGCTACGAGTGAGCTTCCCGATGGTGTGCGAGGTACTGCTCACCAATCGCATGACTTGGATGGACGTGCAAAGTAGTGCCGTCTGGTTTGCCGTTGCGCACAATGGCGTGATTATCCTGCACAATCAGCGCACCATAGTCGAACAGAACATGACAATTAGGGCAGAGGCAGAGCACGTTCGCTGCCGAGTCAGGACCTCGATGCAACCCGCCTAGCGCCTGAATGTGGGCACCTTCCGAGTAACCGCGATCGCCAACAGTCAACCGGACGCCACACATTTGGCACGTGTGGTCATAAAGGTTCTTCACGTAATCTGCCACGCTGGTAGATCGAACGATCCGTTGCGCGGTGGTCGACCGACGACCAGGTGTCTCGTTGCCGGTTGGCGGCGCTGGATGCTGTTCCTCACCTGAAACCAACGCCTCCTCTGGGGCAATGATCATGTCCACGGCTGAGGCCACAGCCACCATCCGGAAACGGCACACCAGATAACCTCGCCGGCCCCTTTCCCGTACGGCATCTTCAACTCTGAAGAGACCGTCGTATCGGTACCCCTCATCGGGCGCATGAGGCGAATCGGCGTCCGGCCCTCGGATCACCCGAACAGCCGCACCCTTGATCATGCTCGTCTGGAGTGCTGCGTTACCGGGAGACTCAAAGGTTTGATCCTTTACCTGCTTCCCTGAAGCATCCTGGCCGCCGTGGCCGGTGTAGATGATCACTGTCCCATAGTCAACATCGTCCTCATAGCCGCCGGAGGCGACAATGGACTCAGCGCCAAGGGCACGGGTACCGACGATGCCCGCGATGAGCGCACGATGAACACCACTCGCCGCAGCCGCCTTACGACTGGGAAACACAGTCCCCGGCGGGACATTAGGCAACTCGCCGTACCGCGCCTTGGCTTCCCTCTTGGGAACCGCTTTGAGGTCGCGGAACTCAAAGCCAATCTCAGTCAGTCGAGCTACGACTGTTTGCACCCCGCCACTGAACTCACTCGCGCGAAGCGCTTGCCCAGTCGCATAGTCATGAGCTGCTCCGACCAGCGCCTTCGAGTCATAGTCCTTGTCCTCATGCACAACGACGTAGCGCACCGAACGGCCGAAGCCGTACTTGGCCAGGAACTCATCCCGGCCCAGTTCGTCGTACTCGGCGATGGCAGCAAGCACGTGCTGACGGTCGATGTCGGCAAGACTCATGCCGATCACTCTATGGCGTGACACCGACAGTCTTGGTGTTTACCGTGATAGACGGCTAGGTGCCGCTGGGCTTGGGGATGTCGAAGTAGCTGCTGAAGCGGACGGCGGGGGCGTACTCGCCCTTGACCTTCACCTTGCCGGTCACGAACATGGCCGCCACCGCGGCGTTGCCGGTCGCCATCCGGATGAAGTCGTCGACGGAGAGGGTGATCGTGGTGTCCGGGGTACGGGCGAGGTCGACGCTGGAAACGCAGGTGCCGTCCTCGATGACCGTCTGGAAACGATCGAAACCGTCTTCGCCGTCACCGTCGGAAAAGCGCCAGGAAACCACGAAGTCGACGTGCCGGGCGCGGTCGGGGCGGAAATGCTCGGACATTCTGCGGAATATCTCGTCGAGGAACACCGAGCGTAACTCGGGGTGATCCGCGACGGCCTTGAGTTGTTCCCTCGAGGTCTGGCCGAGTATGTCGACGAGTGCCTGTGTCGACAGGGAGCTCAGCTCGATGCCCGCACCGCGGCTTCCCAGCATGTGCAGGGTTTCCAGCACCTGGATGAACTCGTCGGGGGTGAGTTTGGCGACCTCGAGGTGTGCGGCGAAACCGTCCAGCGCGTGTCCGGGGCCGTGGCGTGACACGGCCAGCCGGAGCGGCCGTGAAATGCGCAGCCGTTTCCGCCAGCGCCGGGGTGAAGAATTTCGGGACACGAGCGGGAAGTGTAATCGCTCAGGCGGGTTTCGGAAGGTCGAAAAAGCCGATCAAGCCCGCGGCGAATGCGAGGTCGCCCTTGACCTTGATCTTCCCGGTGACAAAAAGCACAGCCGGGGTCGCCTGATGGGTGATGAGCCGGAAGAAGTCCGTCGGCGCGATCGTGATGGTCACCTTGGGCTTCTCCCGCATCTCGCGGCTGACCGTGCAGGCACCGTGCGAGATGACCGTCTCGTAGCGGTCGTAGCCGCCGTCGCCGACACCGCCCGAGAGCCGCCAGTGGATGACGGCGTGGACGTTCTTCGCGCGCTCGTGCCGGATGTGCGCGCCCATGCGGTCGAAGATCTCGCCGAGCACGCGCTCCCGCAGCGTCCGCTCGGCGACGACGCGCTCCAACTGCACCCGCGACGCGGCCGCGACCAGGTTCGCGAAGCGGACAGGGTCGACCTTGCTCAGGTCGAACGCGGGGGCTCGCTCCGCGATCCGCAGCAACGCGGCCAGCAGCCGCCGGAAATCGTCCTTCCCCAGGTCGCGTGGGTTCACCACGTCGGCGAGCACGTTGACGTCGAGGGAGTGCGCTTCCGGGCCGGTCGGGTCGATACGCTCCAGGGCGTCGATCAGCGCCGCGCCACGCAACCCGCCCAGCCCAGCCCCCGGATCGGTGCTGGTCATCCCGGTGTTGTCCGCCATCGGCCTTCCTCTCCCTGCTGTCAACTAAGCCTACTCGCCAGTAGGTAAGCTGGGCAAGGGCGCCGGAATGCCCCTTCGACCTCGGCTGCCGGTAGCGTCTTCGCCGTAAGAGGGAGGTCTGGACGTGTCCGAAGAGTCCACTGAAGAGCAGCGTTCACCCGAGCGGGCGAGGCGCCTGCCCCGTGCCGTCCGCGAACGGCAGATCCTGGACGCCGCCGTGCAGGTGTTCTCACGCCACGGCTACCACTCCGCGTCGATGGACGAGATCTCCGACGTCGCGGGTGTCTCGAAGCCGATGATCTACACCTACCTCGGCTCCAAGGAAGACCTGTTCGGGCAGTGCATCCGCCGCGAGGCCACCCGGCTGCTCGAAGCCATCCAGGACGGCATCAAACCCGACCTGCCGCCGGACATGCAGCTGTGGCACGGCCTGCGCTCGTTCTACCGCTTCGTCGCCGAGTACCGCGAGTCGTGGACCGTGCTGCACCGCCAGGCACTGACGGTCGGCGGCAGCTTCGCTACCGAGATCACCGACATGCGGACCCGCGCGATCGAGCTCGTCGCCGCGCTCGTCGTCTCCGCCGGTACCCGCAAGGGGCTCGGCGAGCAGGCCGAGTTCTCCGGCGCCGGGCTCTCGGCGGCGTTGGTCGGGGCGGCCGAGTCGCTGGCCGACTGGGCGCTCGACCACCCCGACGTCTCGGACGGCGTGCTCGCCTCGTGGCTGATGAACCTCGTCTGGCTCGGGTTCAACGACCTGGTCGAGGGCGAGATCTGGAAGCCGTCTACTACAGCTGAGTGATCGTCCCTTCGAGGTGGGGCTTCGGCTTGCGCGAGGCCCACAGCTCGAACGACCAGCCGTCGTCGGTCTGCCAGGTCGTGAACGCGGCCTTGGCGGGCAGCAGCACCGGCTGCTTGAACCGGACGTCGATGGTGAACGCCTCGGGCAGCCTGCCCTCGAACGCCGCGAGCACGTGCGCCTTCGTCCACATGCCGTGCGCGATCGCGGCCGGGAAACCGAAGGCCTTAGCGGTGAGCGCGTGCAGGTGGATGGGGTTGCGGTCGCCGGACACCTCGGCGTAGCGGCGGCCGATGTCGCCGGGGATGTGCCACAGCGCGCTCGGCGACGGCGGCGTCAGCGCCGCGCGCGGCTTGTCCGAGCCCGAGCCACCGCCACGGCGCAGGTACGTGCTCACGTCCGTCCACACAGGACTGTCGGCCACCAGCAGTTCGCTGACGACGTCGAACTGACGGCCCTGCGGATGCGGCCGCAGGTTCTCCGCCCGCACGCGCAGCGTAAACGACTCGTCCAGGCGCAGCGGCCGGTGCTGGGTGATCGTGTTCCGCACGTGGACCATGCCGAGCAACGGGAACGGGAAGTCCGCCTCGGTCATCAGCGCCATCTGCAACGGGAACGCCAGGATGTGCGGGTAGGTCGCGGGCAGCTCGTCGGTCAGCCGGAACCCGCAGACCTGGTTGTACGCGGCGAGGTCCGCCGGGTCGATGACGACGCCGGCGCGCGCGAACTCGGTGTCGGGCAGTTTGTCGCCGCCACCCTTGTGCAGCAGGCCGCCGACCAGCGCCTTCGGATACAACGAGGACAGGCTCGGCGAGCTGTGCAGCTGTTTGACCGTCATCACGCCCCCAGAAGCGCTTGGCCGCAGACGCGGACGATGTTGCCGTTCACCGCGGACGACGCGGGGTTGGCGTACCAGGCGATCGTCTCGGCGACGTCGACCGGCAGGCCGCCCTGCCCGAGGCTGGACAGCCGCCGCCCGGCCTCGCGGATGAACAGCGGGACCGCCGCGGTCATCTTGGTCTCGATGAACCCCGGCGCGACGGCGTTGATCGTGCCGCCGTACCCGGCGAGCTGCTCGGCGCCGACGTTGACCATGCCGATCACGCCCGCCTTGCTGGTCGCGTAGTTGGTCTGGCCGACGTTGCCGGCGATGCCCGCGATCGAGGAGACGCCGACGATCCGGCCGTTCTCCTTGAGCACCTTGTCGCCGATGAGCTTGTCGTTGACCGCGAGCTGCGAAGCCAGGTTCACCGCGATCACCGAGTCCCAGCCGCCCTCGGTGAGGTTCCCGAGCGTCTTGTCCCGGGTGATGCCCGCGTTGTGCACGACGATGTCAACGCCGTCGTGGCGCGTCTTCAGGTACTCGGCGAGCTTGTCGGGAGCGTCGGCGGCGGTGATGTCGAGCTGCAGTGCCGAACCGCCGACCTTGTTCGCGACCTTCGACAGATCCGCCCCCTGAGCGGGGATGTCGAGCGCTACGACGTGGGCGCCGTCGCGGGCGAGCACCTCGGCGATCGCCGCGCCGATGCCCCGGGAAGCGCCGGTGACCAGCGCGACCTTGCCGTCGAGGGGCTTGTCCCAGTTCGCCGGGGCGGTCGCGGTCTTGGTGTGCGTGCCGATGCGGATGACCTGCGCGTCGACGAACGCGGACTTGGCCGAGAGCAGGAAGCGCAGCGTGGACTCCGTCGCGTCCTCGGCACCTTCTGCGACGTACACGAGCTGAGCGGTCGCCCCGCGCTTCAGCTCCTTACCGACGGAGCGCACGAAGCCCTCCAACGCGCGTTGCGCGATCCGCTCGCGGCCCTCGACGAGTTCGGGAGGCGTGCCGAGGACGACGACGCGGCCCGACGAGCCGACGCTGCGGATCACCGGGTGGAAGAACTTGTAGACCTCGCGCAGCTGTTTCGGGTCCGAAACACCGGTGGCGTCGAAGACCAGCGCGGCGTGCTTGCCCTGGACAGGAGAGGTGACGACCTCGATCCCGGCGTCGGCGAGCTGATCCTTCACGGTCTTCTCCAGCCGGCCGCCGGGCGCGGCGCCGAGGAGTGCGGGACCCTCGAGGGCAGGTTGACCCGGCTTGTAGCGGCGGAGCGTCGCGGGGTTGGGCAGTCCGAGCTTGGGCACCACGAACTTCCCCAACGGGGTCTTCGTGAACTGCTGGTACCTGTCAGCCATCGGATGCCTCCCGTGCCGTTTGCGTCACTTCGAAGTCTAACCTACTCCCGAGTAGGTTACAGTGTGAGAGGGATGACTCAGTTCGACTAGAGAGGGCGAGATCCAATGGCCACGAGGAAAGCGTCACCGATTCGCAAGGTCGCGATCATCGGTGGCAACCGGATCCCCTTCGCGCGGTCGAACGGTCCGTACGCGAAGGCGTCGAACCAGGACATGTTCACCGCGACGCTGGACGGCCTGGTGAGCCGGTTCGCCCTGCAGGGCGAGGTCATCGGCGAGGTCGCCGCGGGCGCGGTGCTCAAGCACTCCAAGGACTTCAACCTCGCGCGGGAGAGCGTGCTCGGTAGCAAGCTCTCGCCGGCCACCCCGGCGTCCGACGTGCAGATGGCGTGCGGCACCGGTCTGCAGGCGATCATCAACGTCGCCAACAAGATCGCCCTCGGCCAGATCGACTCGGCGATCGCGGGCGGGGTCGACACGACCAGTGACGCGCCGCTCGCCGTCAACGAGGACCTGCGGCAGATCCTGATCCAGCTCAACTCGGCGAAGACCGTGGCCGACCGGCTCAAGCTGGTCACCAAGCTGCGCCCCGGCCACATCGTGCCGGAGATCCCGCGCAACGCCGAGCCGCGGACCGGCCTTTCGATGGGCGAGCACGCGGCGCTGACCGCGAAGATCTGGGAGGTCACCCGCGAGGCGCAGGACGAACTCGCCGCGACGAGCCACCAGAAGCTGGCCGCGGCGTACGACCGCGGCTTCTTCGACGACCTGGTGACGCCGTTCCTCAAGCTTTCGCGGGACCAGAACCTGCGCGCGGACTCGACCGCGGAGAAGCTCGCCAAGCTCAAGCCGGTGTTCGGTGGCCAGGACGGCACGATGACCGCGGGCAACTCGACGCCGCTTTCCGACGGCGCCTCGACCGTGTTGCTGGCGACCGACGAGTGGGCGAAGGCGCACAAGCTCCCGGTGCTGGCGTACCTGACGTTCTCGCAGACGGCGGCCGTCGACTACGTACACGGCGAAGAAGGCCTGCTGATGGCGCCGGCGTACGCGGTGCCGCGGATGCTCTCGCGGGCCGGACTGACGTTGCAGGACTTCGACTTCTACGAGATCCACGAGGCGTTCGCGTCGCAGGTGCTGGCCACGTTGAAGGCGTGGGAGGACCCGGCGTTCGCCAAGGAGAAGCTGGAGCTGGACGCGCCGCTGGGCTCGATCGACCGGGCGAAGCTGAACGTCAACGGCTCTTCGCTGGCGGCGGGGCACCCGTTCGCCGCCACCGGCGGCCGGATCGTCGCGACGCTGGCGAAGCTGTTGAGCGAGAAGGGCTCGGGCCGCGGCCTGATCTCCATCTGCGCCGCGGGCGGCCAGGGCGTCACGGCCATCCTGGAGAAGTAGCTGAAGGGGACTTTCCTCTCACAGGACGCGCTGAAGGGGACTTTCCTCGCATCTCATGCGAGGAAAGTCCCCTTCAGCACGCTTGGGGTCAGCCGCCGGGCAGGGCCTTGGCGGCCTTCTTGCGAAGCTTCTTCGCGCGCTTCTCGGCCTTCTTGCCGAGGTCTTCCGAAAAGTCGCCCGCCTTCTTCGCGGCACGACGCGCACGCCAGCCCACGGACGGCTTGCCAGCGGTGTCACCAATCGCGAGCAGCAGCCCACCGGCCAGGCTCGCGTTCTTGACGAACTGGATCTGTTGCTGCTGCTTCTCCGCCGGATCCTTGCTCTCCCAGAACCGGTGCCCGGCCAGCGTCGTCGGTACGAGGCTGCCGAGCAGGGCCAGCGACGCCAAGCGCGGCGCCTTGCCCGCGGCCAGCGCGAGCCCGGCGGTCACCTTCACCACGGCGTCGATCCGGACGAGCGTCGCGGGATCACGCGGCACGGCGTCCGGGACGATGCCCTCGACCTTGTCGAACGTGTCGGTGAGGAACGGTTCGACGGCCTTCGCGTGCCCCTGGGCGTCCCTCAGCGCACCGATCCCGCCGAAGATGAAGATCGAGGCGAGCAGTGGTCTTGCCACACGGCGGAGTATCACGGTCCTTGCCTTCCTTGTTCCGAAGTCTGCAACGCGAACCTACGCCTTGAATGCCCCCACGGCCCGGCACCAAACCGGTACTAGCGGCCTATGTCCGAATATTGCTTCAGCCCTAGATAGCGGTAGACAGCGTTAGCGAGCGAGATAGAGCGATAGCGGCACGAGGGTTGACCTTGACGCTACGTCAACTTCTATCGTGGTTTTCATCGACGAGATCAGGAAGGAGGCGGGCAGATGACGCGGTCGGAGTGGTCCATCCAGGACCTCGCCCGGTCCGCCGGGACGACGAGCCGGACGTTGCGCCACTACGGCGCGATCGGCCTGCTCGAGCCCAGCCGGATCGGCGGCAACGGCTACCGCTACTACGACGAGCACTCGCTCGTCCGGCTGCAGCGGATCCTGCTGTTGCGCGAACTCGGCCTCGGCCTGCCCGCGATCGCCGAGGTGCTCGCCGGGGAACGGGACAGCGTCGCCGCCCTGGAAACGCATCTCGAGCTGCTGGATCAGGAACGCCGGCGGCTGGAGCGACAGATCGAGTCGGTACGCACCACGGTGAAGAAACTGAAGGGAGGTGAACGACTCATGGCCAACGAAGTGTTCGAGGGATTCGACCACACCAAGTACGAGAAGGAGGTCACCGAGCGCTGGGGCGCCGACGCCTACCGCAAGAGTGCCGACTGGTGGCGCTCGCTGAGCGACGAGCAGAAGAAGGCGTTCCAGCAGGAGCAGCTCGACATCGCGGCAGCGTTCGGCGAGGCGCACTCGACCGGACTGCCTGTCGACGGCGCTGAAGCGCAGGCGATCACGCAGCGCCTGTACGAGTGGCTGCGGCCCGCGACGTCCTCGGTGTCGAAGTGCTACTTCGCCGGTCTCGGCCAGCTGTACGTCGACGACCCGCGTTATGGCAACTACGACGAGAAGTACGGCGCCGGCACGGCGGAGTACATCCGCGACGCGATGCGCGTCTACGCGGAGCGGAACCTGACCGACTAGGTATCGACCAGGCCAGGAGGGCGGGGCTGCAGACCCGCCCGTCTCCCGCGCATGGCGGGACTCGTCCATCCGGGCCAACCTGGCCAACACGCGCTAGGTGTGTATCCGCAAATATCGGGCTCACGCTAGATACCCCGATAGCGTGGCAGAGTGGACCCGATCCGCAATCCCTTCGCCCCGGGCGCCGGTCAACGGCCGCCCGAGCTGGCAGGCCGCGAACGCGAGCTGAAGGCGTTCGAGGTGGTGCTGGAGCGGGTCGCGCGCGGACGTCCCGAACGCAGCCTGGTGCTGACCGGCCTGCGTGGCGTCGGCAAGACCGTACTGCTCGGCGAGCTGCGCTCGATGGCGATCAAGCACGGCTGGGGCGCGGGCAAGATCGAGGCACGACCGGACGCGGAGCTGCGGCGGCCGCTGTCGGCGGCACTGCACCGGGCGATCCGGGACCTCGCGGTACGGCACCGCGCACCGGACCGCGTCGAGGACGTGCTCGCCGTGCTCAAGGCGTTCGCGCTGCGCGCCAACAAGGCCGACGCGAAGCTCCGCGACCGCTGGCAGCCCGGCATCGACGTCCCGGCCGCGCAGGGCCGCGCCGACTCCGGCGACATCGAAATCGACCTGGTCGAGCTGTTCACCGACGTCGCCGAGCTCGCCGCCGACGTCGGCACCGGCGTCACCCTGCTCATCGACGAGATGCAGGACCTTCAGCCGGACGACGTCTCGGCGCTGTGCGCGGCCTGCCATGAGCTGTCGCAGTCCGGGGCGCCGCTGGTCGTGGTCGGGGCGGGCCTGCCGCACGTACCCGCGGTGCTCTCGGCGTCGAAGTCGTACTCCGAGCGGCTGTTCCGCTACGCGCGGATCGACCGGCTCGACCGCGAATACGCCGACATCGCGGTGATGGCGCCGATCGAGCGCGAGGACGCGGGGATCGAGCCCGAGGCGCTGGACGCGCTGTTCGACGCGTCGGGCGGCTACCCGTACTTCATCCAGGCGTACGGCAAGGCGGCCTGGGACGCGGCCCCGGCCGATCCGATCACCGTCGAGGACGTCCAGGTCGCCGCTCCCGAGGCCGAGGCCGAGCTCGCCGTCGGGTTCTTCGGCTCGCGTTACGAGCGCGCGACCCCGGCAGAACGCGAGTACCTGCTCGCGATGGCGGAGCTGACGCAGGGCCGCGACGAGGCGGCGGGTACCGCCGATGTGGCCGTCTACCTGGGCCGTAAGCCTTCGTCGCTGTCGCCGGCGCGGGACAGCCTGATGAAGAAGGGCCTGGTGTATTCGGCCGAGCGCGGGCACATCGCGTTCACGGTGCCGCACTTCGGCCACTACCTGCTCGGCCGCGACTGAGCTTCCGCACCTCGTTATCGCGGAGTATGCGCCTGCCTAAGGCTCTATAGCCCAAAACCTAGAGATCTGTAGACAGCTCTAGGGCGTTAGCGAAACGTGACCGGCGACACGAAGTCTCTCCGGCGATAAGCCAAGTTTGCCTACGATTCATCGGCGAGTGCGCCATGTCACCGTCGATTCGTTCGCTTCCTTGTGAAAAAAGGTGCATACTAGAGACACAGCAACCGAGACCCTCGAAGGGGATGCAGAAACCGATGAACAACATCGCCGCCAAGCTCCGTGCCCGCCGCGCCGAGGCTCGCACTCGCCGGGCGCTGAACCGGGCGATTGACACCGCGGCCACCGCGACCGTTCGTCAGGAACTGATCGCCATCGCTCAGGCGCGCCAGGGCTACATGCGCTGACGCGTCACCCACGTAGTCGTCGCCCATTCGAGTGACCTACACCACATAGTGCTCAGGGTGTAACGCCACGGAAAGTCGCGTCGATACCCCCTACGACCCCGTGATGCTGGCGGACCCCCGACCTGGCAGCATCACGGGGTTTCCATATGTCCGGCCACTGTGCAAGAAGCCAGCAAATGAGTTGCCCGCGGCCTCCTTTCGGAGTAATGCTTGACCGCGTCAACGAATTTGTTGAGGTGGTCAGTGAACGACACGCAGCTCGCCGACCGGGTCGCCACGGTCCGCGCCTTCAACCGCCTGTACACCGGGGTCATCGGCGTTCTCGACGAGGGACCCGCCGACGCCGAGTACTCGCTGAGTGAAGCGCGGGTGCTGTTCGAACTCGCCCAGCACGATCAGGTCTACGTCGTCGACCTGCGCAAACAGCTCGATCTCGACGCCGGGTATGCGAGCAGACTGCTCACCAGGCTCGAAAGCCGCGGGCTGGTCGTCCGGGAACGCTGCGACGAGGACGGCCGCCGCCAGCTCGTCCGGCTGACCCCGGCGGGCACCGACGCGTTCGCGATGCTCAACGAGCGCAGCTCCCAGCGCATCGGCGGGCTGCTCGAACAGTTCCCCGACGAGGACCAGCGACGACTGCTCGACGCGATGGACACGATCGCCGGCGTGGTACGCGGGCGGCCCACGGCACCCTCGTTGGTTTTGCGGTTCCCACGCCCGGGTGACCTCGGATGGGTGGTGCATCGTCACGGAGCGTTGTATGCCCGAGAGTACGGATTCAACGACCAGTTCGAAGCACTGACCGCGCGGGTCGTCGCGGATTTCGCCGACCGCCGCGACGATCCCGGCCAGGCCGGGTGGATCGCCGAGGTCGACGGCGAGCGGGTGGGCAGCGTCTTCTGCATGCGCGCCGAGGACCCGCAGGTCGCGAAGCTCCGGTTGCTGCTCGTGGAGCCGAGCGCGCGTGGCCTCGGCGCCGGCAAGCGGCTCGTCGGCGAATGTGTGGGCTTCGCACGGGCGACCGGATACGCGGCGATGGAGCTGTGGACCGTCTCGGTGCTCACGGCAGCCCGCGACATCTACCGCAAGAACGGCTTCCGGCTGGTCGGCGAGGAGCCGACCGAGAACTTCGGGCCGAAGCTGATCGGTGAGACCTGGCGGTTGGAGCTGTGAGATGTTCGTCGTCTACTGCGCCGAATGCGATCGCCGGACCCTGCTCGGCGTGGACGAGGTCGACTGGGTCGAGAACCTGACCCCCGGCATGATCTCGGTGTCCGGGCACTGCCCGCGCGGGCACGAGGTGGTCGTGCTGACCGGCGACGCCTTCACCCCGCATGAGGACCCGCGCTACTACGGCCCCGCACCACGGATCTGGACGAAACCGCTCAACCGCGTCCGCGCGCTCTTCGGCCTGCTCCTGGCCAGATTCGAGGTCCGGCGCGATCTGCCGGGCCCGTTCTACCGGTACTGATCCGGCTCACGACTCGCGCGGCAGCCTGCCCAGCAGATAGAACTCGGCGTTGGGCCGCAGTGCCGTGAGGTGCGCGAGCCGGTTCGACATCGCGAAGAGCGCCGTGATCGCGCCGACGTCCCAAATCTCGTCGTCCGTCAGGCCCGCCTCGCGCGCGGCGTCGATGTCGGCCTCGCCGAAGAGCGCGGAATCCTGGGCCAGCGCGAGCGCGAGGTCCACGATCGCCCGGCCGCGCTCGTCGAGTTCGACCTGCCACGGATTGCTGGCCACCCGGTCGGCGAGCTGCGGGTCCTTGGCGCGGACACGCAGGATCGCGCCGTGCGCCACGACGCAGTAGGTGCAGTGGTTGGCGCCCGAGGTGGCGACCACGACGAGCTCGCGTTCAGCCTTGCTCAGCCCGTCGGCGCGGTCCATGAGCGCGTCGTGATAGTCGAGGAAGGCCCGCAGTTCCGCGGGCCGGTGCCCGAGCGCGCGGAAGATGTTGGGCACGAACCCGGACTTCCGCGCGATCTCGCCGACCCGCTCGCGCAGGTCCTCGGGCAGGTCTTCGAGGTCAACCACCGGGAACCGGCTCACCGACTCGCTCATGGGTTCCACGCTAGTCAGGTCGGCACTCACCGTAAAAGTCCGTGGGGGCCTCCTTGAGGGACTCTGGGTCCCTCAAGGAGGCCCCCACGGACCGTCCTCTGTGGACTAACGGACTAGTGGACGCCGATGGGGCGGAGGTCCTTGTCGTGCTCGTCGGCGTGGTAGTCCTCCGGCTCGGTCTGGTCCGTGCCGTTGACCACCTTCAGCTGCCGCGCGATGACGGTGACGATCACGGCCACCACGATGTTCGCGATCAGCGCCACGAACCCGGGGTAGATCTGCACGGCCGAACCGGCGAACGGGTGCCAGCCGAAGATCGACAGGTCGCCCAGCGGCAGCGCCGAACCGCCGAAGTGCTTCTTGCCGTTGGCCGGGTTCGGGATGCCGTAGAGCATGATCAGGCCCCAGCCCATGCCGACGACCCAGCCCGCGATCAGGCCCCATCGGTGGAACCACCGGGTGTACAGCGAGAGCGCCACCGCCGGCAGGGTCTGCAGGATCATCACTCCGCCCATGAGCTGCAGGTCGATGGAGAACTGCGGGTCGATGAACAGGATGAACGCGACCGCGCCGAACTTCACGATCAGCGAAGCGAGCTTCGCCTGCTTCGCCTCCTGACCCGGCGTCGCGTTCTTCTTGATGTACTCCTTGTAGATGTTGCGCGTCCACAGGTTCGCCGCGGCGATCGACATGATCGCGGCAGGCACCAGCGCGCCGATCCCGATAGCGGCGAACGCGATGCCCGCGAACCACGACGGGAACTGGGTGTCGAACAGCACCGGGACGATGGTGTTGCTGTCCGGCTTGCCGGTCGCGTTGTTGTTGATCGGCTTCACCCCGGCGGTGATCGCGACGTAGCCGAGTAGCGCCAGCAGGCCGAGCAGCAGCGAGTACGCCGGGAGCGCGACCATGTTCCGCTTGATCACGCTGCGCCCGCGCGAGGCGAGGACGCTGGTGAGCGAGTGCGGGTAGAGGAACAGCGCCAGCGCCGAGCCGAGCGCGAGCGTCGCGTACTGGAGCTGGTTGTTCGAAGTCAGCAGGATCGATCCGGACGGCTTCCCGGTGGCCGGGTTCGGCTTGGCCAGCTTCGCCGCCGCGGAGTCGAAGATGTGCGACCAGCCGCCGAGCTTGATCGGCAGGTAGATGATCGCCACCAGGATCACGATGTAGATCAGGATGTCCTTGACGAACGCGATCAGCGCGGGCGCGCGCAGGCCCGACTGATAGGTGTAGAGCGCCAGGATCACGAACGCGATCAGCAGCGGCAGGTGCCCGACGATGCCGGAACCGTTGAGGCCCATCGTGCGCAGCACCGACTCGAGGCCGACGAGCTGCAGCGCGATGTACGGCATCGTCGCCACGATGCCGGTGATCGCGACGAGCAGCGCCAGCGTCGGCGAGCCGAACCGGCCGCGGACGAAGTCGGCGGGGGTGACGTACCCGCGCGACCGCGAGACCGACCACATGCGCAGCGCCGGGAGCAACACGATCGGGTAGACAATGATCGTGTAGGGCAGCGCGTACATACCGAGCGCACCGGCGCCGAACATCAGCGCGGGCACCGCCACGAAGGTGTAGGCCGTGTAGAGGTCACCGCCCAGCAGGAACCAGGTGATCCACGAGCCGAACTTGCGCCCGCCGAGACCCCATTCGTCGAGATGGTCGAGCGTGTTACCCGCCTTCCACCGCGAAGCGACGAAGCCGAGCACCGTCACCAACAGAAAAAGAAGGGTGAAAATGACCAGCTCCGGCCATTGCAGGTTGCTCATTCGCCGCTCCCCGCGTCGAGGTCGTCCACACTCAGCCGATCCGGTTCGTCACTGACCGGTTTTCCTTTCGTGGCCCAGTAGACGATCCCGGTGCTGAGCACGCCCACGAGCACCATCGCGAACTGGAACCAGTAGAAGAACGGCATCCCGAACAGCCGGGGTCCGTCCAGATTGAACAGTGGTGTGACCAGCACCAACAGCGGGATGATCAGGAGCAGGTTCCACGGGCTGAACTGGAACCCGCGCACCTTCCCGCCCTGTTTGGCAGACGACATCAGACCTCACCTAACACTCGCGCGACACCGCGTCCGCACGACCCTAGAACCTGGGTACGACATCGTCACCCCAGTCCGGTATCGATTCGATCAGTGATGGTGACGATGCCGACGAAGGGCGGTTGCCGCCTCTGTCCCCGACGGATATCAATAGCCAGAGATTCCGACACAAAGGGGCATCCGGATGACGAAACTCCGCTATGCGGTGGTGATCCCGGCCGTGGCCGGCACCCTGCTGGCCGGGTTCACGCCCGCCTTCGCGGGCGAGGAGGCGAAGCAGCCTCTGAACTCCACGAACATCCCAGCGCAGTACGCGAACCAGAAGCTGGCCTGGCACAAGTGCACGTCGAGCGAGCTGCCGACACCGCCGCCGCCGGGCGCCGAGGACATCGAGTGCGCGACCTACCAGACACCGCGCAACTGGTACCGCGCCGACGACAAGATCGACCTGACCATCGCCGTCAGCCGCCTCAAGGCGACCAGCGGCAAGGCGACCGACAGCGTGGTCACCAACCCGGGCGGTCCCGGCGCGCCCGGCCGCAACTTCCCCGCCCGGTTCCGCAACCAGGCCAAGCTGCGGGCCAACCAGGAAATCGTCGGGATGGACCCGCGGGGCACCGGCAAGAGCACGAACATCACCTGCGGTGGCGCCATCGGCACGGGCAGCGACCTCGACCCGCGGGACCGTCGCCGGGAAAACCTGAACCTGATCCTGGACGCCACGCGGTACGCGGCGCACTCGTGCCAGGTCAAATCCGGTGAGCTGGGTCCGCTCATCAACACCGACCAGACCGTGCGCGACATCGATCTGCTGCGCGTCCTGCTCGGCCGCGACAAGATCAACTGGGCCGGCTACTCGGCGGGCACCTGGCTGGGCGCGCACTACGCGCAGCAGTTCCCGGCCCGCACCGGCCGCTTCCTGCTGGACTCCTCGACGGAGTTCACCACCACCTGGCAGAAGTCGTTCGACTGGCAGCCGCTCGGCTTCGAGCGCCGCTGGCGGCAGGACTTCCTCCCGTGGCTGGGGAAGTACGACAAGCTCTACCACTTCGGTGCCTCCGGCGAGGAGGCCCGGCAGACCTACGAGCAGGTCCGCTACGCGCTGACGCAGCACCCGGTCACGCTGGACGGCACCACGGTGTCGGCCAACGCGCTCGACTCGTTCATCGCGAGCCAGCTCTACAACAAGCGGAACTTCATCCCGCTGGCCCAGTACCTGGTCAACGTCCGGACGCTGACCCAGGGCGGCGCCTCGCAGCAGCAGAAGGCCGAGGCCGCGAAGCAGGTCAAGGCCAAGGTCAACGACAAGGTGACCGGCCCGCAGCCGCTGATGGTGCCGAGCGACGGCGACGCCTACGACGCCAGCTTCTGGACCATTCCGTGCAACGAGGGCCCGTGGACCGGTAGCCCGAACAGCGCGATCCGGCAGTCGCAGAAGCTGATCGACGAGCAGAAGCCGCTGCTCGGCGCGGGCTGGTTCATCCAGCCGTGCCTGTTCTGGAACAACCCGCCCGCCCCGCTGCCGCCGATGACCGGCAAGGGCGTGCCGCCGGTGCTGATCGTCGAGTCGGAGCACGACCCGGCGACGCCGATCGAGGGTGCACAGCGCGCGCACAAGGCGTTCGCGAACTCGCGGATGATCACCGTGACCGGCGAGGGTGACCACGGCATCTACGCCGGCGGCAACGCGGGTGTGGACAAGGTGGTGGAGGACTACCTGGTGGACGGGAAGGTCCCGAACGACCAGAAACTGCCCGGTGTCCCACTTCCGGTGCCTGCCGGCGCCTGAACCCCCTAGGGATTGTGGCCCCGTCGAGCTTCGGCTCGGCGGGGTCTTTCCACATGGGCTTTTCACACCTGTGCACAGAGTTGTCCACAGGGGGTGGATAACTCTGGTGATCGTTGGGTGGTAGCGGGGGTGGTATTAGTATTGGCCCCATGGTGCGAGTACCGCTGACGAACGAAGAGCGCGAACGTGGCGAGCGGCTGGGGCTGGCCCTGCGTGCGGCGCGGGCCGGGCGCAGCATGGCCGACGTCGCGGCGGAGGCCGGGATCTCGGTCGAGACGCTGCGCAAGATCGAGACCGGACGGATTCCCACACCGGCGTTCTTCACGGTCGCCGCGATCGCGGACGCCGTCGACCTCTCGCTCGAAGCCCTGCGAGTGGCTACTGAGCCGCCGAGGCCGTCACTGTCCCAGGCGAGTTAGGCCGCAGCCGCTCCAGGATCTTGTTCCGGTCGTTCAGGAACGCGAAGCCGGGGAGCGGGATCTCGTAGGAGTAGAGGAGCCGTTCGAGGTCGGCGAACTCGTCGGTGTTCAGGTGCAGATCCACGCTGACGGCGTGCGCGGCGAGGACGTCGACGAGTTCCTCCCACTCGCCCGCCCACAGCAACGCGCGGTAGTGCGTGAAGTCCGCCGCCGGGATCCGGTCGGCGAGCTGGTTGAGCACGCGGTCGGCGTAGTAGGTGATCCGGCTGTCGGTCAGGTCCTCCAGCGTCGGGTTCGCCGGGTCCTTCGGGGTGTCCGGATTGCGCACGACGCCGGGGCCGCCGACCGGGTAGCCGGTCCGCACCTGGCCGTCCTCGTCGGCCAGCACCACGACGTAGACGCCGTAGCGTTCCCCGGCGCAACGCCACCGGCCGTTGTACTGGCGGCGTCGTGGCTCGCCGGGAACGTTCGCGACGTCCTCGATCACCGCGATGATCTGCCGGTCGCTCCAGCCGTACGGGAACTCGCTGGTTCCCCGGCGCCCGACGCCCGGTGCGTGCCCGCCACCCACGCGCTACTCCTCTCGTCGCAGAGAGGGTAGCCCGCGAACGGCCGTGAAGAATGCCCCGAAAGCGGGAACGGGGCGGGCCTAGCCCTTCACGGAGAGCACCAAAATGCCGATGACCAGCACATCGACACCGCGGACGAACTGACGCGCCATGCTGAAACCCCGGCCGTCGGTGTAGTCCATTTCCTTCCGGGTCACCGCACGGAGCACGGCCAGCACCGCCAGCGGCACCGCGAGCCACACGACAGCGGGCACGGTGGCACCCACCAGGAGACTCACCGCCGCGAGCAGCGCCGACCAGCCGAGCGCGAGGACCGCGAGCAGCAGCCCGTGCGTCAGGCGCAGTTCCCAGTCGGACGTCGCGAGCCAGCGACGGCGGCCGGGGTTGCGCCACAGCACCCCGAGCCCGCCGCCGAACGGCACCAGCGCGATGAACGCGCCGAGCCCGACCAGGATGGCCGCGGGCAGCGTGGGCACCGCGACCCGCGCGACGGCGACGCCGAGCGCGAGCAGGACCGCCGCGCCGAGATACCGCGTCCGGCCGGCGAAACCGGCCCACGCCAGGCGCAACGCGGTCGGCCGCCGCAGCGACAGCCGTCCGACCGGGGCCGACTCGGGCAGCACGAGCATCGGGTCCATGAACGTCACCGCGACGGCACGCAACACGCGGACGTTCCAGCCCTCGACCAGCGTCAGCCGTCCGGCTCCGGTGACCGGCTCACCGCCCAGCGCGAGACCGCACGCGACGATCAGGACTCCGCCCGCGACGTACTGCACGGTCAGCGGGCCGAGCGCGGCCGCGGCGATCACCAGCCCGGTCACCGCGAGCACGAGCGGGCCCGCGACGTCGGCACGGAGCGCGGTACGGCGCGCCGTCGCGAAGATCAGCACCGCGCACGCGGCCACCAGGGCGATACCGGCGGTCCACACGCCCCGGCCGCCGCCTCCCGCGGCGACGACCAGCGCGACGGCGTAACCCGCGGCGAGCACGACCGCCGACCACACGACGAGCAGCCGGGCGCCGACCACCCGGCGCCGATCGGCGCGGGCGAAGTCGAGCCAGGTCAGTTCGGCCGGTTCGGCCCAGACGAACCCGCGCCGCAGCATGACCCGCCACGCGAAGGCCAGGCAGATCGCGAGCAGCCCCAGCACCGCCGGGAAGTCCGCTGTGGACTGTCCGAAAAGGATTCGATGCCACCGGTCGAGATTGAAGAACGCGGTGAAGAGGAAGCCGAAACCGAACAACGCGTAGAAGGTCCCGTAGTCCCCGCTGAAGATCCCGCCGAACCGCCGCCTTCCCGGCACGCGCGTCCGGACACCGAGCGTCACCATCAGAACAGCTCGAGGACGCTGTCCGCGGCTTCGAGCAGCGGTGGATGGTGCGTGGCCAGCACGACGGCCGCGCCCGCCGCTGTCGACCGGCCGATCAGCTCGACCAGCCATTCCTTGCCCGCGACGTCCAGTGCGCGCTCGGGCTCGTCGAGGATGAGCACCTGGTGCGGCCGCGCTGTCGCGCCGAGCAGCAGGAGACGGCGACGCTGGCCCGCAGAGAAACTCCCGGCGGTCACCTCCGCCCGCTCCTCGAGCCCGGCGTCGGCGATGAGCGCGCCGAAGTCGCCGAGGTCCGCTCCGAACGTCCCGGCCAGCAGCTCCAGGTGCTGCACCGGGGTCAGCTCCGCGAAGAAGTCCGAGTCGTCGAGCAGCACGGACACCTTGCGGCGGAAGGCGACCTTGCGCTCGTCCGGCGGAGCGCCGTCGACGAGCACCCGGCCGCGCTGGGGTTTCTGCATCCCGTAGAGACAACGCAGCAGTGTCGACTTGCCCGCCCCGTTCGGCCCGACGATCACCGCGCATTCGCCGGCGTCGACGGAGAAATCCAGCTCGTCGAACAGCCAGACGTCGCCGGCGCGGACGCCGATCGCCCTCGCGTCGATCATCGGCCGCGCACCAGTTCGAGCACCGGCGCCAGCCTGGTGAAATGGCGTTCCAGCACGCTGACATAGCTGAACCCGAAGCGCGCGCGAGTGGCGACGAGCTGCTCGGCGATCTGCTCCGGCGTGCCGATCAGCGCGGTCGGCACGTCCGCCAGTTGTTCGATGGTCAGCTCTCCCTTGATCCGCTCGCGTACCTTTTCCAGCCCGGCCTTGCGATCCTTGGTCACCTCGACGTAGCGGGGAGGCAGGTTCAGCTCGGCATCGCGACCGCCGAGCTTGTCGCGGACGAACTCGACGCGCTCGCCGATCGTGGCCGCGTCGACCGGAATCAACGTCCGGGTGTCGGTCTTCCGCGTGCCGGTGAAGCCGATGATGTCGGCGTGTTCGGCGGCGAGGGTGAGCACGCGGTCGCCGAGCCCGGCGATCAGCAGGGGCGGACCGGGCGATTGGACGGGCGCGGGTTCGTGCTCCTGGTCGGCGAACAGCCGCTTGAGTGTCTTGATCGTGTGTTCCAGCGTGTCGACGCGGTTGCCCGCGCTCGTCCACGGGATCCCGGCGTCGTCGAATTCCGCCTTGACGTACCCCGCGCCAAGGCCGAGTTCGAGGCGGCCTTCGGTGAGCTGGTCGGTGCCGGCGACGTCCCGGGCGAGCAGGACGGGGTTCCAGAAACCGGCGTTGAGCACGAAGGTGGTGAGGCGCACCCGCTCGGTCACTTCGGCCGCGAGGGCCAGCGCCGGAAAGGGCGAGGCCATGCCGAGGTGGTCGGCAACGCCGATGACGTCGTAGCCGAGTTCTTCGGCCTTGCGGCACTTCTCGACCCACGCGGCACGCGATCCGGGCGCGGTCATGGTCACGCCGAATCTGAACGGTCTCACCCCAGCGTCGGACATGGTCCTCACGGTACTCACCCGAACGCGGGAGATGTCTACGACGGTAAACACCGGCGCCGCGACTTCAACCGGTCGGCAACGCGCGTTACGGCGTGCATCGCAATAGCGTGGTCACATGGCCGAAAATCCAATCGAACACGCCGAACGGCGGCGGCTCGAAGCCGCGCAAGCACTGGTCGACGCCTCGGCGGCGCGGGGTTTCCTGTTGCACAGCGAGGACGAGGTCTTCAGCTGGGGCATCGAATTCCGTGACCGGAAAGGAAAATCGCACGCACTGACCAGTTTCGCCGACAGCAGCGGCTACAGCCTGCACGATTCGGCGCTCAGCGCGGTGGCGAGGGAGAACATGTTCAGGCCGCTGAACCTGACCTACCTCGACGAAATCCATCGCTGAATCGGCTGGTAAAAGCACGAAGGGGACGTCCCTCGCGAAACGAGGCACGTCCCCTTCGATCGGAATCCGGATCAGCCGAGACGCTGGCGCAGGGCGTCGAGCTCGTCACGCAGCGAGCTGGGCACCTTGTCGCCGATCTTCTCGAACCACTCCTCGATCAGCGGCAGTTCCTGACGCCACTCCTCGGCGTGGACGTCGAGCGCGGCCTGGATGTCGGCGAGCGGCTCGGTCAGGCCCTCGGTGTCGAGGTCCTCGGCCTTGGGCACGAAACCGACCGGGGTCTCGGTCGCGTTGCCCTTGCCCTCGACACGCTCGAGCACCCACTTCAGCACGCGCGAGTTCTCGCCGAAGCCCGGCCACAGGAACCGGCCGTCGTCACCGCGGCGGAACCAGTTGACGTAGAAGATCTTCGGCAGCTTGTTCGCGTCGGCGTTCTTGCCGAGGTCCAGCCAGTGCTTGAAGTAGTCACCGGCGTGGTAGCCGAGGAACGGCAGCATCGCCATCGGGTCGCGGCGGACATTGCCGACCGCACCGGCCGCGGCGGCCGTGGTCTCCGACGACATGGTGGCGCCCATGAACACGCCGTGCTGCCAGTCGCGGGCCTCGTTCACCAGCGGCACCGTGGTCTTGCGGCGGCCACCGAACAGGATCGCCGAGATCGGCACGCCCTTCGGGTCGTCCCACTCCGGCGCCAGGATCGGGCACTGCGACATCGGCGTGCAGTAGCGCGAGTTCGGGTGCGCGGCCTTCTCCTCGGACTCCGGCGTCCAGTCCTGCTTCTTCCAGGACGTGGCGTGGGCGGGCTTGTTCTCCATGCCCTCCCACCAGATGTCACCGTCGTCGGTAAGCGCGACGTTGGTGAAGACGGTGTTGCCCTTTTCGATGGTGCGCATCGCGTTCGGGTTGGTGTGCCAGTCGGTGCCGGGCGCGACGCCGAAGAAGCCGAACTCCGGGTTCACCGCGTACAGGCGGCCGTCCTCGCCGAAGCGCATCCACGCGATGTCGTCGCCGAGGGTCTCCGCGCGCCAGCCGGGAATGGTCGGCTGGAGCATCGCGAGGTTGGTCTTGCCGCAGGCGCTCGGGAACGCGGCCGCGACGTAGTGGACCTTGTTCTCCGGAGAGATCAGCTTGAGGATCAGCATGTGCTCGGCCAGCCAGCCCTCGTCACGGGCGATGACCGAGCCGATGCGCAGCGAGTAGCACTTCTTGCCCAGCAAGGAGTTCCCGCCGTAGCCGGAACCGTAGCTCCAGATCAGCCGCTCCTCGGGGAAGTGCGAGATGTACTTGATCGGGTTGCACGGCCACGGCACGTCCTGCTGGCCGGGCTCCAGCGGCGCGCCGACGGAGTGCAGCGCGGGCACGAACTCGCGCTCGGTGCCGTCGGGCGCGACGAACTTGTCCAGCGCGGCCTTGCCCGCGCGCGTCATCACGCGCATCGAGGCGACGACGTAGGCGAAGTCGGTGATTTCGATGCCCAGTTTGGGGTTTTCGTCGCCGAGCGGGCCCATGCAGAACGGGATGACGTACATCGTGCGTCCCCGCATCGAGCCGCGGAACAGCTCGGTCATGGTGGCCTTCATCTCGGCCGGGTCCATCCAGTTGTTGGTCGGCCCGGCGTCCTCCGCGCGCTCGGAACAGATGAAGGTCCGTTCCTCGACACGGGCGACGTCATTCGGGTCGGACGCGGCCCAGTAGGAGTTCGGCTTCGCGTCCAGTTGCACGAAAGTGCCCGCTTCGACCAGTTCCGCGTTGATCCTGGCGGCTTCTTCGTCGGAACCGTCCACCCACACCACGCGGTCGGGGGTGGTCAGCTCGGCGACCTCCCTGACCCAGGACAGCACGCCACTGTGCGTCGTCGGCGCGTTGTCCAGTCCGGGGATGGCGACTGCGGTCATCTCTACTCCTGACTTCCGACGACAAAAGAGCCCACACCGGAACGACGTTGTCCGGATGCGGGCCTCATTGCCGGCGACCGAATGGCTTCGCACACCGGCGGGGAGACCGGTGTGCGGGTTTTGGGATTCCCCGAGAGTAGCCGGATGACCGGCAGGTAACCGAGAGCTGACCTGTCGGTTCTCTCACAAGAACGATAAGGGAATCGATTCAGTCGTCACCGGAACGGGCCATCCGCCGAAAATCCTTCGGTGAGCGAGGCCACAACGCCGGGGCCGGGTCACACATTCGATGCCGAATTGCACCCCGCCGGGTATGGCAAAGGCCCGGCACGCGTGCGCGCCGGGCCCTCGATGAATCGCGGGAATGTGACCTGGATTACATTAATTTGCCATTAGTTGGGGCTGATCCACTGTCCGGTGCCGGAGTCGATCTTGGCCACGCCCTCCAGCGTTTCGGTGCCGGGGCGGCCCCACGCGGCGTCGCTCGCCGGGTCGCCACCGGACATCGCCGCCGACGGCGCGGACTCGGAATCCATGAGGCCGCTGCCGGTCTGCGTCCACTGACCCTTGCCGGTGTGCTCGAAGGTGGTGGTGTGCCCGCTCGCGTCGGTTTGCACCGCGATGTCGGCTTCGCCGTCGCCGTTCTTGTCGGTGAAGGCGATCGTGCCGCCGTCCTTCGTCTGCACCACGGCGGTGTCGTTGTGACCGTCGTGGTCGGTGTCGATGGTGGCGACGCCGGCGTCGACCTCGCCGCTGGGCAGGTCCGCGTGGATGTGCCCGCCGGAACCCGAGTCACGGCCGGAGTCGTCCCCGCCGGTGTGGTGCCCGCCCGAGTGGACCCACTGGCCGCTGCGCTCGTCGTATACGGCCTGGTCGACGGCGTGCCCGGTGGAGTCGATCACGACGTACTGGTCGGCGACGCCGTCGTGGTTGGTGTCGATGAAGGCCTGCGCGGTGCCGTCGTCGTGCTGGACCAGCGCCGTGTCGTTGGTGCCGTCCTCGTTGGCGTCGTAGTTCACCTCGGCCTGGTAGTCCTGGCCGTCGACGTGGACGGTCATCGCGTTCGGGCCGCTGGCGTCCGCGTCGGTGCCACCGCTCTCGTCGACCCACATGGGTAATCCCCCTTACCGACCGGGTACTGCCGGATGTCGCTGACCTGTTTGTCGAGGATATGACTCACCGTATGCCGGTTCGGTTCCGGTCCACAACAGGTTGTCCACAGACCCACCCGTGTGGTCACGCTCCGGCGCCACCAGGTGCCGGAGCGCGTCTCAGCGGGTGACGGCGAACGGTAGTAAAGGTCCCTCGCTCCCGCCGGGGAGCGGTGTCCGGGTCAGTGGTTGTCGCGGAGCGAGCGGATGTGGGCGAGCAGGGTTTCGGCGCGGTCGCGGCCTTCGCTGACGTCCTTGAGCCGCTTCGAGACGATGGCGATCTTCTTGGCCCGCTCCTGCGCGCCCATCTTGATCGTCTTGTCGACTTCCTTCAGCTCGGCCTCGATGGCGTCGATGCGGCGGCCGAGCGCCTCGTCGAGTGCCATCGACAGCTGCTGTTCGGCCTCGATGAGCTGTTCGGCGACCAGCTGGTCGAGCGTGGAGCGCGCGTCGGCGATGGCCTCGACGAGCCACTGCTTCATGTGCTGTTTGTCCGACGCGTGTTTGCGGGTGCGCGCCATCCACCAGCCGGCGCCGAGGCCGATGATGATCGTCGCGGGCAGCACCACCGGGTTGAGGATGGCGACCCCGGCCAGCGGCAGCGCGGCGATCTTGCCCGCCCCGACACCGCCCGAGATGCCCATGAAGACGAGCAGTTTGTCCTCGGCCGTCGGCGGTTTCTTGTCCGGCGGGCGCAGGACGACCGGCGGGCCGCCCGCCCGCAGGAACTGCGCGCGGATGACGTCGAGTTCTTCCGGTGAGAACAGCTCGGCCAGCGAGACGTTCGTGACCTGGTTCAGCCGCTGGGAAAGCTGCATCGAGATCCGCTGCGACGTCGTCTGCAGCGCGATGTCGACCTGCTGGGGGAGCGCGGCCAGTTCGTCGCGCTTGGCGGCGTCGATCACCTGGCGGAAATGCGACTGCGCGTCCCGCATCTCGCGGCTGCTCTCGTGCCCGATCTCGACGCGGGTGCGCTGGACCTCGGCCCGCAGCTTCAGCTGCCAGCCCCGCGTCGACGTGCGGCGGTCGGCGGTCAGCTGATCCCGGCGTTCCCGCAGCTGTTCGGCCTCGGCCTCGCCGGAGGACAACGCGCGGCTCTCGGCCTGCAGTTTTGCCTTCAGCTCGCCGAGCGCGCTGGACAACGCGCGCAGTGTGTTGGCCTCGCCGAGCATCGCGGAGCGGCCCACTAGGAGTTCCTGCAGCGCGACCTGCAGCGGCGCGATACCGGACTTTTCCCGCAGCATCGCCGCCATCTGCTCGTTCGGCGCCTTCGCCGCGGTCTCGAACATCCTCGCCGACACGGGGTGGAACACCGCGTCGGCGAAGCGGGGCGCGTGCTCGGCGAGCAGCTGGCGGTCGGCCTCCAAGACCTCACGCCAGCCACGGAAGGCGTCCACTTTGGACAGTGCGAACACGACCGTTTCGACCCGGTCGCCGACGTCGCGCAGGAACTGCAGCTCGGTCGAAGTGAACGGCGCCGAAGCATCCACGACGAACAGCAGAGCCGTCGCGCCAGCGGCGGCCTCCTTGGCGAGTTCGCCGTGCATCGAATCGAGCCCGCCGACGCCGGGGGTGTCGACGATCGTGATCCGCTCCAGCAACGGGACGGGCCCGCTCACCTCGACGTACCGCGGCGGGATCTGGCCGGGCGGCAGCTCGTGCGCCGCGGAGACCCAGTTGATCAGCTGGCCGAGGTCGATCGGCACCGGCGCGAGCTGCCCGGGGTAGCACGCCTGCGCACCCCATTGCCCGGCATGTTCGAAGACCAGATACGTCGCTGTCGCGACATCGGCGTCCACAGGGGACAGACCCGGCGCCGAGATCAGGGCGTTGACCAGGGAGCTCTTCCCGCGGTTGGTCTCGCCGACGACCACCACCGACGGACGCCCCTGCCGCGCCTTGCGGATGTCCTCGACCCACTTGGCGGTCTGCGGATCGGCTTCGCGGACGACGCCGAGCAACTGCTCCTGCGCGGCTTTGACCTGCGCGGGCAGGGTCGGCGCGCTGACCGGAGCGTTCACGGTGCCTTCTTCGCGTACACCGTGACGATGGGCGCGCGCAGCAGCTTGCCGTGATCGGCGAATCCGGCGACCTCGGTCTCGGCGACGACGCCGTCGAGCGCGGGATCCTCGGTCGCGACGGCGCCGCCCGCCTCGTGCTGTGCCGGGTCGAACCGTTCGCCGTCCGGGCGCAGCGCCTGGACGCCGATGCCGGCGAGGCCGTGTTCGAGCCGTTCGACCACGCCGCCGCTGCGGGCGCGGTCCAGTGCGTAGAGGCAGAGCTGGATCAGCGTCTGGCGGTCGGCGAGTGCGCGCTCCAGGTCGGCGGAATCGACGTGCGCGGCTACGGATACGGCGTCCACATCGGGCTTCGACGCGTCGTCGGCGTCTTCGGTTCCCGCGCGATCGGCTGCCTCGATCACGGCCGCGGCGATCTGCCCCGTCGGCTCGTCGGTGTCCTCACCGCCGCCCTTGCGAAACCACGCCATCGCGACCCCCGTCCGGAACCCCGTCACTCCGGGGAGATTCCACCAGTCTGGGGCATCTGCGCGCCACCGGGGGCCGAAACCGCGGAATCCGGGCGCAGGAACCGCGTCAAGATCACCTTGAGCATGGCCCGCTCGGCGGCGACGTCGAGCTCGGGATCCATGTTCGCCCGGCTGATCAGCGCGTCCATGAGCGCGGTGATCCAGTTGGCGGCGGACAGTGGCGGGATCGACGCGTCGATCAGCCCCGCGTCGGCGGCGCGCTGGACGAGCACCTGGAGCCCGTCACGCGTCGCGGCCTCGTTGCGCCGGATCAGCGCGGCGAACTCCTCGTCCCGCGCGGCCTGCGCGGCGACCTCGAGCACGAGGCGGACGAGGATCGGCTCGGCGACATCGGCGGAGAGCCGGTCGACGACGTCGAACAACGCCGCGAGCGGATCCTCAGCTTTCGCGGCCTCGGCGAGGAATCCGGCGGTTCGCTCCCCGTCCTCGGCGAAGATCGCGACGAAGACCGCGCGTTTGGTGGGGAAGTAGTGGAAGAGGCTGCCCGAGGAGATGCCGGCGGCACGGCAGATGTCCGCGGTCGTCGTCTTCTCGAAGCCCTTCTCGGCGAAGCACCCGACGGCCGCGTCGAGAATCGCCTGGCGCTTGGCCGCGTGCTTGGCCGGGTCGACCTTTCTCATCGCTCCGCCGGCGGCTCGTCCAGCCAGGGGAAGCCATGGCCGGTGAAGCCCTTCGCCAGGTCGGTTTCGGATAGGTCGGTCTTCTCGCGCACGAGTTCCCTGCCTTCGACGCCGAGCAGCACGAGTTCCTTGTCGTCCTTGAACACCGCGGTCACCTCGGCCTCGATGCGCCGCTTCTTCTTGCCCCGCTGGAGCCGGACGCTGCCCGGCGCGACGGTCACGATCAGCCGCTGGTCCGCCCAGACCGCGGCGAACAGCCAGCCCGCGACCAGGCCGAGGACGAGCAGGCCGACCAGCGCCCACGGTTTCGGGATCTGCGCGATCAGCTGGAACGGCTTCTGCCACGGGAACCAGGCGAGCGAAACCACCCAGCTCGCGATGGCGTAGAGCCCGCCGCCGATCGCGGCGCCGACCAATGGGCACACAAACCACGAACCCTGGCGAACCCACCCAGGCTCGTCGATGACCGTCTCCATACCGGACATTATTAGACCGGCCGCTCGGTTTATCAAACTCGGGTCAGACGAGCTCGTCGATCACCTCGCGCAGCGCGGCCTCCAGCCGCGGCCCGTCCTCGGCGAATCGCGACGACACCAGGACCTGGTCCTCGGCCGCCCGCAGCCACACCGGCCCGGCCACGGAGATCTCGATGACCGCGAGCCGGAACGGGTACGCGCGCCTGCCGAGCCGGACCTCGGCCTCCCGGACCAGCTGGCCGAGGCGTTCGCCGGCGACGATCTGGCGGCGGTAGAACCCGGGTGCCCACGGGTCGCCCTGCCGCTCGCCGGCGCCGCGGAACGCCGGTCCGCGCGAGGAGGCGAAATGCCGCGACGCCGGCGCGGTGAAGTACTCCATCGCGTGCCGCATCGCGGCCCCGTCGCCCAGCCCGCCGCGCCGGAAGCGGCCGCGCGGGTTGCGGGGGTCGGGATCGTCGCGGACCCGGAGGAACCCGAGCAGCTCGGTCCACCAGCCGGACCAGTCACGCTGGATCGCGGCCCGGTCGAGTCCCGGTGGGATGTGCACCGGCACGTCCGGCTCGACCGGTGGCAGCACCGGCCCGTCTTCCACGGACAGCGCGAGGGCGTCGCGCACGTACAGCGCGACGTCGACCTCGGACTCGCTGCCCCAGCCGACCCGCCAGGACGTCGTGTTTTCTAGGCGCACAAAATCCAATGTACGCCGGGAAACCACCGGTTCACGCCGCGTTCGCGCTGGTACGCAACCAGGAATAACGTCTCAGCCCTGCGGCTCGCGAATCTGTTGCCAGATCAGGAAGTACGCCCGGTGCACGACGTGCGCGACGCGGCTTTGCGCCGGTGTCGCACCGAAAGACGCGAACGAACGCCACCAGCCCGCCCGTTCCAGCGCGTGCGCGGTGAGTTCGGCGCGGCCCGCGCCCGGCATGCCGAGCTGCGCGCCGATGTCGGCGTTGCTGCCGACCCGCAGGACCTCCTCGGTCAGGTCCTCCGGCATGTCGACCGCACCCGACGCGACCAGCGTCAACGCCTCCAGCAACCGCAGCTGGTGCGCCTCCGGCTTGGCGAGCAGGACCTCGATCGCGTCGTGGACCCGCTGGCGTTCCGCGGGATCGCCGGAGGCGTGCGCGAGCGCGGTGACCGAGGCGAGCGCAGCCGCCGCCTTGATCCCGTCGGCACGAGCGGCGAACACGATCGACAGCCGCTGCCGGACGGCTTCGAGCCCGGAAGCGTCGAGCAGCACCCGCCGCAGCGCGCCCGCGGTGATGCCCGGCTCCGCGCGGATCGCCTCGACCGCGCGCCGGACGCCGAACAGGTCGAGCTTTTCCAGCAGCCGCAACCGGGTCCCGGCGGGGACGTCGCATTCCCAGCTGGTGAAGATGTCCGCCGAGATCAGCATCGTCTCGAGGATGTCCTCGTCGAGTTCGGCGAGCTGCCGCAGTGCCTCGGCGTCGGCCGAGGTGAAACCGCCGGACTCGGCCGATTCCGCGATCAGGCCGATGACCGGGAGGACGTCGGCGACGCGCGGTTTCAGCGTGCTCGCCTGCTTCTCGGCGAGCATCGTGGCGGCCTTCCACACGTCGCCGCCCGCGCCTTCGACCGATTCGGGCGCGATCGTATCGGCCTTGTTGAGCACCGCGATCGCGTTCACCGGGCCCGCCTCGCGGCTCGCGGTGGCCGCGGTGAACGCGGCGAGGGCCTGCTGGTCGTCGGCGCGGACGCCCTGGGTGACGACGTACAGCACCGCCTCGGCGCCCGCGACGGCGCTGCGCGAGGTGTCGTCGAGCTCGTCCGAGCCGTCTTCCTCTTCGTCGTCGTCCTTGCGGTGTTTGGCCGCGCCCAGCAGCTGTTCGGTGCGGGACACCGACGCGGCGTCGAGCGAACCGAGGCCGGGGGTGTCGATCACCGTCATGCCCTGCAGGACCGCGTTGGTCAGGTAGGCCTCGATGTGCGAGACCTGGTCGATGTCGACGCCGAGTTCGGCGGGGATCATGCCGTCCGCGGCGAAGGGCAGCACCTGCTTGCGGCCGTCGGTGAAGACGATCTCGACGCGGTCGACCGTGCCGTACTGGAACCGGGTCACCAACCGGGTGCACTCGCCGATGTCCGTCGGTGCGACGCGGCGGCCGATCAGCGCGTTGACCAGCGTCGACTTGCCGGACTTGATCCGGCCGGCGACCGCGACCTGCAACGGGCCGCCGAGCCTGCGCAGCACCTCGGCGAATCCGGCCGCGGTGCGTGGCGAGACCTGCGACTGGAGCCGGTGGCAGAGGTTCGCCACCGACATCGACAGCGGGCCCGCGAGACGCCCCTGTTCCGCCGCTGACGTCACGAAGTCCTCCCCTCCCGAAAAGTCGCGCGCACCGAATCGTGCCATGCCCGTCATCCTCGGGTCGCACCGAAGGTGCTACCGCCGACCGACGCGCCGGGGCCCGGCGGGGACCTACTGTGTCCAGGTGCGACGGTTCAGTCTCTGGCTGCGTGCTCACCCGATGGTGGGCGACTCCGTGTTGGCCGGGATCGTCGGCTTCATCGACCTCCTGATCCTCGTGGTGGGCGAGCTCGACGGCGAGTCGCTCGGCATGCCGCCGTGGTACGTCGCGCTCCCGATCGACCTCGCGGTCATCCTGGCGCTGGTCTTCCGCCGGAAGTCGCCGCTGTGGTCGGCGTACGTGCTGCTGGTGATGGGCACCATCCACAGCACACTGATGCTCGGGGTCTCCGGAGTGGCCGGGCTGGGGATCAGCATCTACTCGGTGGTCGTCTACGTCGGCCGCCGCCAGGGCCTGCTCTACGTCGCCGCCCTGACCGTGACGAGCGGAGTCCAGCTACTGGCCGAGCGGCCGGAGGACATGGCCGCCTCCGCGGTGATCGCCGTGTTCGCTGCCGCGCTGTGCTGGGTGCTCGGCGAATTCGTCGGCGCCCGCCGCGCGTACGACGACGAGGTGCAGGCACGGCTGCACCTGCTGGAGACCGAACGCGATCAGGCCACCCGGATCGCGGTCGCCGAGGAACGCGGCCGGATCGCCCGCGAACTGCACGACGTCGTCGCGCACGCGGTGAGCGTGATGGTGGTGCAGGCCGACGGGGCGTCGTACGCGCTGAAGTCGGATCCGGAGCTGGCGGAACGCGCGTTGCGGACGATCTCCGAGACCGGGCGGGGTGCGCTGGGCGAGCTGCGACGGCTGCTCGACGTGCTGCGCAACGACGAGGGTGACGGCGAGCCGCGGGTCCCGCAGCCGGACGCGCACGCGCTGGCCGACCTCGCCGAGCGGATGCGGGAAGCCGGGGTGGCGGTGACCCTGGATGTCGAAGAGGATCTGGGCGATCTGCCCGCCGGGGTTTCGCTCGGCGTGTACCGGATCGTGCAGGAGTCGCTGACCAACACGCTCAAGCACGCGGGTGTCGGGGCGAGCGCCGACGTGCGGGTGCATCGCGTCGGCGAATCGGTCGAGGTGCTGGTCCGCGACGACGGCGCGGGGCGGGCGGCGGAACTGGTGTCCGCGACGGCGTCGGCCGCGTCGTCGCAGCGGACCGCGAAGGCCCCGATCCGGCTCAAGGTGCCGGGCGGGAACGGATTGATCGGGATGAGGGAGCGCACGAACGTGTACGGCGGAACGCTGGAGGTCGGCCCCGCCGACGGTGGGTGGCAGGTGCGGGCGGCGCTGCCGGTGAGGTTGACGTCGTGATCCGGGTGATGCTGGTCGACGACCAGGAGCTGATGCGCGTCGGTTTCCGGATGGTGCTGGGCGCGCAGGAGGACATCGACGTCGTCGGCGAGGCCGGGGACGGCGCGCAGGCCGTGCGGCTCGCCGAACAGCTGCGCCCGGACGTCGTGCTGATGGACGTGCGGATGCCGATCCTGGACGGCGTCGAGGCGACCAAGCGGATCGTCGCGGCCGGGACGGCGCGGGTGCTCGTGATGACGACGTTCGACCTGGACGAGTACGTCTACGCGGCACTGCAGGGCGGGGCGAGCGGGTTCCTGCTCAAGGACACCCAGCCCGATCACCTGATCTCGGCGCTGCGGTCGGTGGCGAGCGGCGACGCGGTGGTGTCCCCGTCGGTGACGCGGCGGCTGCTGGACCGGTTCGTCGGCGCGGGCGGGAGCCCGATGCGCGACGCGACCGAGCTCGAGGTGCTCACCGAGCGGGAACGTGAGGTGCTCGTGCTGATCGCGAAGGGCATGTCGAACCTGGAGATCGCCGAGTCGCTGTTCCTGTCCGAAGCGACCGTGAAGACCCATGTGGGCCGGATCCTGGCGAAACTGGAGCTGCGAGACCGCGTACAGGCGGTGGTCCTGGCCTACGAGACAGGACTGGCGAGACCCGGCGTCAGCTGACGTGCCGGGGACGTGCCCCTTGGTCAGGCACGTACCCGGTCCGGTCCGTGGGTCCCGAGAGAATCAGAGTCCCTCGGGGCCCACGGACCCTCAGCGTCCTCGGTGTCCTCAGTGTCCTCGGTGTCCTCAGCGGAACAGCGCCGGATCGGCCGTCGCGGGGTCGACGCCCGCCTTGTGGACCTCGGCCATCCAGCGGCCGAAGTCGGGCCGCGAGCCGTCGACGTCGGTGATCCCGTACTCGTGCATCAGGGTCCACGAGGCCAGCGTCCGGCCCGCGAAGCGCGCGGCGTCGGTCGCCAGCGCCGCGACACCCCGCGCCACGTAGGCCGGCGTCTCCGAGATCGCGAAGTCGACCGGAGCGCTCTTGCCCACCGCGTCACGCCAGGTCTCCTCGGTGACGCCGAACAGGTCGAGCATCGCCTCCGAACGCAGGAAACCCGGGCTGACCGCCAGCCCGGTGCAGCCGTGCTTGGCCAGTTCCGCGCCCAGCGCGCGGCCGAGCGCGCGGATGCCGCACTTCGCTAGGTAGTACGGGATTCCGGCGCCGACGTAGTCGTCGTTGTCGCCGTCGGTGATCTCGAGGACGAGCCCGCCGGGGCGCCGCACCACGAGCGGCAGCAGGCGATGCAGGGCGATGAGATGGGTCTCGACGGCGTTGCGCACCAGCGTCAGCGCATCGTCCAAAGAGGACTCCCAGTACGGCGACTCGAAGTCCGCGAACGGGTCGCCGCCCCAGACGTCGTCGACCAGGATGTCGATCCCGTCCGTGATCCGCGCGCGCAGGGCGTCCACATCGGACACCGAGGTGAAGTCGCAGCGCACCGCGACGCCCTTGCCGCCCGCCGCGTCCACCAGCTCGGCGGTGTCCTCGATGGTTTCGGCGCGTTTCATCGGTGACGACGTCGTCCGCGTCGTGCGCCCGGTGACGTACACCGTCGCGCCGAGGCGGCCCAGCTCCACCGCGATGGCCCGGCCGCAGCCACGCGTCGCGCCCGTGACCACGGCGACCTTGCCCGCCAGTGTTTTCACTGCCCCTCCCGTCCTCGCCACGCGGACAACACCGCGTCGACGTCTTCCTCCAGCCGCCCGGCGAGTTCGCCTTCCGGACGGATCGACCAGTCGAGCGCCGTCCCGTTGACCACCGCGAGCAACGTCCGGGCCGCGCGCCGGGACGCTGGAGCGTGCGGCAGTTCCGGGGCGGCGGCTTCAACCAAAAGGCGTAGTTCGTCCTCCACCGCGGCGTAGTGCTCGCCGAGCAACGCACGCAGCGCGGGATCGCCGATGTCGACGCCGAGCTGGCCGAGGTGGTTTGCCGCGGTCTCGGCGTCCCCGAGCCCGGCGTACGTCTGCACCAGCGCTGCCCGCAGCCCCGCGACGCCGCCGTCCGCCACCTCGGCGTACTCGCGCATCCGGGTGACCGTCTCGCGGGTCGAGTGTCGGCTCACCGCCTGCAAGAGGCCCGTTTTCGAGCCGTAACGCTGACTGAAGATGCCGACCGCGACCCCGGCTTCGGCGGCCACCTGGGCGAGCGTGAAACCGGGACCGACACGTCCGATGACGGTCGCCGTCGCGGCCAGCAGCCGTTCGCCGGTGATGCTCCGCGGTCGCGCCATGCCATTAGTGAACCACAGTTCATTAACCTGCGCGCAAGAACCCCGGGGGTCGAGTTCAGGGTTGACTCAGGGTCATCACCGATCGCGCCAGTGCCCGGGAGCGAGCAAGGTACTACTCAGGTCGGGTGACAGGTTCGATCCTCAGGATGACGCGCCGAGAGCCCGCGATCAGCCACGATGGGTCCCGTCAAACAGCTGAGGGTGAAGCGGCGAGACATCGTCACGCTGCACCACGCACGTCACGACGCACCAGCCGCTTCAGAGGGAGCAGACATGATCGAGGCAACGAGCCTCACCAAACGCTACGGCGCCACGCTGGCTGTGAACAACCTTTCGTTCAGCGTGGCGGCAGGCAAGGTGACCGGGTTCCTCGGCCCGAACGGGGCGGGCAAGTCGACCACCATGCGGATGATCCTCGGCCTGGACAACCCGACCTCGGGCCAGGTGCTGATCGGCGGCAAGCGGTACCACGAGCTCAAGGAGCCGCTGCGCACCGTCGGCGCGCTGCTCGACGCGAAGTGGGTGCACCCCAACCGGTCGGCGCGGGCGCACCTGAGCTGGATGGCCAGGTCGAACCGGATCCCGGCCTCGCGCGTGGACGAGGTACTCGACGTCGTCGGGCTGACCAGCGTCGCGGGCAAGCGGGCGGGCGGGTTCTCGCTCGGCATGTCGCAGCGGCTGGGGATCGCCGCGGCACTGCTCGGCGACCCGGAGGTGCTGCTGTTCGACGAGCCGGTGAACGGCCTCGACCCCGAGGGCATCCTGTGGATCCGGCAGTTCATGCACCGGCTGGCCGACGAGGGCCGCACGGTGTTCGTGTCCTCGCACCTGCTTTCCGAGATGGCGCTGACCGCGAGCCAGCTGGTGGTGATCGGCAAGGGGCAGCTGATCTCCCAGTCGTCCACAGAGGACTTCGTGGCGCGGGCGGCGGAGAACACCGTCAAGGTCCGCTCGCCGCAGCTGGACCGGCTGCGTGACGTGCTGCTGAAGGCCAGCGCGCAGGTGACCGCCGAGAACGGCGCGATCCTGGTGTCCGGAATGGACAGTGACAAGATCGGCGAGATCGCCGCGGCCAACCAGTTCGTGCTGCACGAGCTGAGCCCGCAGACCGGCTCGCTGGAGCAGGCGTTCATGCAGATCACCGGCGACGCCGTGGAGTACCACACCGGTCTCGACGCCGAGGCACAGCACGTACTCGACCCGGCCGCCCACTGACTTCCCGAGGAAACCGAAGATCATGACTCTGCTCGCGGTAGAACGCATCAAGCTCTTCACCACCCGCTCGCCGTGGTGGTGCGCACTCATCACCCTCGGACTCGTCGTCGGCCTCGCCGGGATGTTCGCCGCCGCGGCGCCCGACGGCGTCTCGATGGACGTGCAGACCACCCAGATCGGCTACCAGTTCGGGGCCGCGGTGATCATGGTGCTCGCGGCGCTCTCGGTGACCACCGAGTACCGCTTCGGCACCATCCGGACGACCTTCCAGGCGGTGCCGCACCGCGGCTCGGCGCTGGTGGCCAAGACGGCCGTCGTGGCGCTGCTCTCGCTCGTCATCGGCGAGATCGCCGGGTTCGGCGCCTGGGGCATCGCGAAGCTGATCCGCCCGCAGGACAACCTCGCGCTGAGCACCACCGCGGACTGGATCAACGTCGCGGGCGTCGGCGTGCTGTTCGCCTTTGCCTCAGTGATCGCGGTCGCGGTCGGCATCCTGATCCGGCACAGCGCCGGCGCCATCGCCCTGCTGCTGATCTACAGCCTGGCCGCGGAGAACCTGATCCAGCTCATCCCGAAGGCCGGGCCGAAGATCCACCAGTGGATGCCGTTCAACGTCGCGGACAAGTTCCTCCGCGGTGGCGGGAACCTCGAACAGGGCAGGCCGCTTTCGGACGCGCCGCTGAGCCCGGGCTGGGCGCTGGCCTACTTCGCCGGATTCTCGATCGTGCTGCTGGCCATCGCGATCGGCGTCGCCAAGAAACGCGACGCGTAACGAAAAGACCCACCACAGGGAAAGATCCGGACCGGAATACGGCGGGGGCCGCACCGGCTGGACAGGGGAAATAAGGGGAAGAGTAGATCCGGGTCACCAATCGGGGGGTGACCCGGATCTCTCCATTTCCGCGTAAAGTCGTCCTCGTCCAAAACAAGGGAGGGGGAGGCTTCGGTGATCGAAGCGAGAGGGCTGACCAAGGCCTACGGCGCCACGGTGGCGGTGAACGAGCTGACGTTCACCGCGCGGGCCGGACGCGTCACCGGTTTTCTCGGGCCGAACGGCGCCGGGAAGTCGACGACCATGCGGATGGTGCTCGGCCTCGACGCCCCGGACGCGGGGGACGTCCTCATCGACGGCGAGCGGTACCGGCAGCTGAGCGATCCACTGAGGACTGTCGGCGCGATGCTGGACGCCACGTGGCGGCATCCCGGCCGCTCGGCCCGGGCGCACCTCCGCTGGCTCGCGGCGACCAACGGCATCCCGGACCAGCGGGTCGACGAGGTGCTCGCGCTGGTCGGGCTCGAAAGCGTGGCGAAGAAGCGGGCCGGGCAGTTTTCCCTCGGTATGCTCCAGCGCCTCGGAATCGCCACGGCACTGCTCGGCGATCCCCGGGTGCTGCTGTTCGACGAGCCGGTGAACGGGCTGGACCCCGAAGGCATCGTCTGGATCCGCCAGTTGATGCACGCGCTGGCCGCCGAAGGGCGGACCGTGTTCGTCTCCAGTCACTTGCTGCCGGAAATGGCGCAGACCGCGCAAGATCTTGTCGTGATCGGCCGGGGCAGGCTGATCTACCAGGGCACGATGGAGGATTTCGTCGCGCGCACGAGTGAGCACGGCGTCCGCGTCCGGACCCCGCACGCCGAAGCCCTGCGCACCGCGCTGAGCGAACGCGGCACCACGTTCACCGAGCACGACGGCGCGCTCGTGGTGTCCGGAATAGACAGTGACGCGCTCGGCGAGCTCGCGTTCACCGCGGGCGCGACGCTGCACGAGCTGAGCCCGATCACCGGATCGCTCGAACGCGCGTATATGGAGCTGACGCAGGAAGCCGCCGAATTCACGATGCACGGGCAGGAGGCCGCGCGATGAACGTGTTGCGTGCCGAGCGGATCAAGCTCTTCAGCACCCGCGCGCCGTGGTGGTGCACCGCGCTCGCGATCGTCGCGCCACTGGCGTTCACCGCGATCTTCATGGGGCTCGCCGGGCGGGAATTCCAGATCAACGTGGGCAACACGCAGGCGGCGTCGGCTCAGGGCCGGACGGTGGTGCTGGTGCTCGCGGTGCTGGCGGCGACCTCGGAGATCAACTGGGGCACGCTGCGGCTGACGTTCCAGGCGGTGCCTTCGCGCGTGCCCGCGCTACTGGCGAAGGTGACCGTGGTCGGCGCGTTGTGCACGTGCATCGGCCTGGTCGTCGGCTTCGGCTCGTGGGCCATTTCCCTGATGCTGCAACCGAACGCGGATCTCGCGCTGCACACCGGCGCGGACTGGCGTTCGGTACTCGGGCAGTGCTTGACGTTCCTGCTGACCGGGATTCTCGGCGTCGGTGTCGGATTGCTGTTGCGCAGCACCGCTCTCGCGCTGACCTTGGTGCTCGTCTGGACGCAGCTGCTCGAAGGCCTGGTGATGCTCATTCCCCGGGTGGGCAAGGACATCTACCAGTGGATGCCGTTCTACGCGGCCGACCAGTTCGCCGGCGGAAATCTGCTGCGGACGACGTTGCAGCTCTCGCCGCCGATGGGCCCGTGGGGATATCTGGGTTATTTCGCGGCGATCAGTGTCGTCGTGTTCGCCGCGGGCGTCGCGGTGACCCAGCGCCGGGACGCCTGAACCTCGACCACCGGGAGTGACCGCCGATCGTATACCGCAGGCAAAGGAGTTAAGACCATATTAAGAGCCTGTGGCTTCCCTCACAGGAAGCGGACATAATGCCGTGACCAGGAAATATTCGTAGAGAACAAACCGGAACCCGTCTCAGCTCCCGTGGAGGTGATCCTTGGCGGTGGACACCGGTCAGGATGTAGGCAGCACGATTCCCCGCGCCCGCACGGAAATGGCGGCACCACGGCTGGAACCGATGCTCGATCTCGAGTGGTCGCAGGCCATCGAGCTCCCGCGGACGGCGGCGTCCGCGACGGGCCCCGGCGAGCTACGGCGCGCGTGGGTGCATCGCGCCCCGGAAGATCGAGTGGTGACGTTGTTCCGCAAGGCGGGCGGCATGCATGGCCCGGTACCCGCGCCGTGGTGGTTACGCGCGGTCGCGGACGGGAAGCTGGAATCGCGGGAACTCGGTTTCCGCATCGAAGATCGGATAGCGCAGTTGCTCGGCAGGCGGCCGGGCTGGGAATTCGTCCCGTGGGCGGCCGACGGCGAATCCGGGTATTGGGAATTCATGCCGTCCGAGCGCGGCAAGTCCGGGCACGCCACCCCCACCACGGTGCTCAACACCGATCGCCACCCCGGCTGGATCGACGTCCTGCCCGCGCACAGCGGCACCACGCCCGAGCCCATCGCGGTCGCCGGGCTGGCCGGTCTGCGCGCCCGGCTCGGGGAGTTCGAAGCCGTCCGGTAGCGCGCCGTAGGGTTGGGCCCGTGGAGAGCATGGAGGCTGGCATGGGTGACAATCGCGAAGCTGCTCATGACAGCCGACCGGGTGCGGGTGTCCCGCAGAACACGGACCAGCCACGACTGCGCAGCGTGGTCAGCTATGTCAAACGCGGCGGCCGGATGACCGTCGGCCAGCAACGAGCCTGGGAAGAACAGTGGCCGTTGCTCGGCCGCACGGTCACCGAGCTGCCGCCGGGGCCGGTCGACTTCGACGCCTGGTTCGGCCGGTCCGCTCCGGTGCTGCTGGAAATCGGGTCCGGCATGGGCGAGACGACGTCGCAGCTGGCCGCCGCCGCACCGGAGCTGAACTACGTCGCCGTCGAGGTGTACGACCCCGGCCTCGGGCAGCTGATGCTGCGTGCGGAGAAGCTCGGCGTGACGAACCTGCGGCTCATGCACGGCGACGCGGTGATCCTGCTGAAAGAGCACGTCGCGCGGGACTCACTGGCCGGGGTACGGCTGTTCTTCCCGGACCCGTGGCCGAAGAAGCGCCACCACAAGCGGCGGATCGTGCAGCCGGACTTCGTCGAGCTGGTGGCCTCGCGGCTCGCGCCGGGCGGCACCTTCCACCTGGCGACCGACTGGGAGCACTACGCGGAGCAGATGATGGAGGTCTGCTCGGCCTCGCCCGCGCTGCGCAACCGGCACGCCGACGAACCGGGCGGCTGGGCGCCCCGGCCGGACTGGCGCCCGGTGACCAAGTTCGAGCAACGGGCCGACGTCGAGGGCCGGATCTCCCACGACCTGATCTTCGAACGCCGCTGAATCTCCGAACGCCGCCGTGGTGGCCACCTGCCACCCTGATGTCCTTTGTGGACTGAACGCGGCCCGGCGAGCCGCCCCACTGAGAGGGTGTCCCCCACCCGCTCCGGGGGGCGACCCCAAGACCATTCTATCGCCGGGGTACGACGAGAACCCCGGATCGCGGTTTTCGGGGCGAAGTTGTCCACAACCGGCGAATCCCTGTGGACAACCCCGTCCTGAGGGGTCGAACGCCTGGTCAGGATGTCCGTGAATGCCACATCGAGGGACTCTCTCGGCAAGGGTGAGGGTGCGGCCTCTCTGGGGACGTTTTCTCGAGATGGTCGGGTGACGTTGGTGGCTGGTGGGGCGACCTTGCGGTGGTGCCGGTGTCGCGAAAGCTCCGTTGGGGACAGTGAGCGTCCCGAACGGCGCGTTCGGGACATGGCCCCTTGGCCCGTTGATCATCGTGACGGGGCCTTCAAGGCGTGCGGGGCAGGTGAACGCCTGTCGCGAAAGCCCCGTTGGGGACGATGAACGTCCCGGACGACCCGTTCGCGACGCCCCGCCCTCTCACGGATCAGCGGCCAAAACCGCCGGGAGAACGCGCTGAAGGGGACCTTCCCCGCACCCCGAGCGAGGAAAGTCCCCTGCAGCTACCCCCGTAACTCGCCCCTCCCCCGAATCGAGGGGCGAGCACGTATCTACTCGTCGGCCAGCGGCTCCGCCTGCACCCGCTTCAGCGCGGGCGTGCAGACCGACGCCCCGAGCAGCGCCACCAGCACCCCGAGTACCACCGGCGCCGCGATCCACGGGCTGAGCACTATCGAGCCCTTGTCGACCAGGCTGAACAACCCGATCCCGACCAGCGTCCCGACCGCCCCGGCACCGATCGTCGCCACCAGCGCGGGCAGCGCGGCCTCCATCCGCAGCGCCTTCGCCAGCACCCGCACCGGCGTTCCCGCCGCGATCAGCGCGCCGAAGGTGCGCCGCCGGTCCATCACGGAGCCCGCGGTCGAGACCGCGGCGCTGCACCCGGCGAGGATCCCGGCGGCGAGCAGGCCGATGACGGTGACCCGGCGCAGGTCGCCGAGCTCCACCTCCTGACGGTGCAGCCGCTGCTCGCGGCTCCAGATCAGCTCGCCACCCGCGGCGCCGACAAGCGCGGTCCGCACGACCTCGCGGTTCGCGTCGGTGGTCGGCGCCACCACGCTGATGTATTTCGGCTTGACCTCGGCAGGCAGCACGGCCGGGTCGATGATGAACGAACCCGTGAGGTCCTTGTCCGCGTTGGTGATCTTGTGGACCGGCGTGTTCGGCGCGAACGCGGCGGCGGACAGCTTCTGTGCGCCGGGGTCGCCGGTGACCTTCCACTGGGCGAGATCGACCGGCGCGTCGCCGTAGATACCCGGAGCACCCTGGCACGAGCCCGCGACGCCGAACCGAGTCAGCTTCGCGGCCTCCGCGCAGGGCATGACCAGCGCGGACCGGGCCTGCCTGCTGCGGCCTTCACCGGACACCAGCGACACGGTCGCCACCGGGAGCGCCCGAGCCGACTGGCCGTACTTCGCCAGCGCCGCGTTGGCCTGGTCGACCGCCTGTGCCGAGTGGGCGCTGTCGGTGTCGAAGTACAGCACCGAGTCCTGGAACGATCGGCCGCCACCAGCCAGTGACTCGAACGTCGGCAGCAGCGTCAGCGCCATCGAACCGGCGAACACCGCCAGCACGATCCCGGCCGAGGACCGGTACGCGCCCTTCGGGTCCTCCCGCAGCCGACGGCCCGCCAGCAGCGCGGCCGGGCGGCGCCAGATCCGCACGAACGTGCCGCCCACCGCGGACGTCACCCACGGCCCGACCACCATCGCGGACCCGACCAGCAGGAACAGCCCGCCCATCACCATGGCCATGCCGTTGGAGTTCTCCTTCGACGTGGAAATCGCGTAGAGGAAGAACAATCCGGCCGCGGGCAGCGCCAGCAGGCGCCACCACTTCAGCGGCTTCGGCGTGTGGTTGCCCGCCGCGAACAACGGCGTCTTCAGCACCCGGCGCAGGCCGAGCACCCCGGCCAGCACCACCAGCACCGGCAGCGCGACGACCAGCGCGGCGGCCAGCCCGACCGGCAGTGCGAAGTCCGCGGTCTGCCAGGTGCCGCCGTCCCACGGCACGAACGTTGCCAGCGCGGCCAGTCCCGGGCTGACGGCGAGGCCGGCCAGCGCGCCGATCGCGGCCGACAACGTGGTCTCGGCGGCGACCATGCCGGTCACCTGGCCGGGGGTGGCCCCCGCCAGCCGGATCGCGGCCAGCCGCCGTTCCCGCCGGGCCGCGGTGAGCCGGGCCGAGGACGCGACGAGCACCAGGCTCGGCACGAGCAGCACGATGATGCCGACCCAGGCCAGCAACGTGAGCAGGCCGTCGACGCTTGCCTTGCCCTGCGGGAACGAGGTCACCGGACGGGCGCTCTCCGGTATGGAGTCCGGCGACTGGCCGGCGAACGCGACCAACTGTTCCGGGTACTTCAGCGCCTCCGGCCCCAGCTCACCGACCACCTTGCCGTAGCGGTCGCCGAGGTGGGCCGAGGTGTCGGCCTGGATGAGCTTGGCCAGCGCGGGCGACACATAGGCCTGACCCGGCCCGGGCAGCCCTGGCAGGCCGGGGGACGGCTTCAGCGCGGCGGCGTCGCCCTTCCCGGTCAGCGCGACGTCGACGCGGGCGATCTCCTGGCCGTTCGCGTAGTCCTTGGAGTCGAGCATGAGCATCGGCACCGCATTGCGCGCCTTGGACGCATCGGAGTCCTCGGATTCCTGCTGAGAACTCGAGGTGTAGTGCCCGTAGTAGTAGCCCTCCTGCCAGATCGCGCGCTGCGCGCGGGCCTGCGTGGCGAAGGGCAGCGCGGCGAGCAGGAGCACCAGCGCGGTCGCGACCGCGACACCGACCGCTGTGAGGATCGCCGAGGTGCGGGTGCGCCGGTCGATACGCAGGACCCGCAGTGCGAGGCGGAGCGAGTTCATGCGATCGCCTCGCTTCGCGAGACAGTGTTGAATCCCTTTTGGCGCATGACATCCATGATTCGCTCGCAAGCGTCGCTCATGCCGCGACCTTCGAAGCGATCAAGCCGTCGCGAATCGCCACGGTGGTAGGCAGCGATTCGGCGAGGTCGCGGTCGTGGGTCACGACGATCACCGCGGCACCCGTTTCGCGGGCCGCGCCGAGCAGCGCGTCCATGGTCTCGCGGCCGGTGCGCGTGTCGAGCGCGCCGGTCGGCTCGTCGGCGAAGATCACCTTCGGCCGGTGGGTCAGCGCCCTCGCGATCGCGACGCGCTGGGCCTGCCCGCCGGACATTTCGCCAGGACGCCGGTTCTCCATGCCCTTCAGGCCGAGGCGCTCGAGCCACACCCGGCCCTCGTCGATGGCTTCCTTGCGGCCCTTCCCGGCCAGCAGCGACGGAAGCGCGACGTTCTCCTCCGCGCTCAGCTCGGAGACGAGCATGCCGGACTGGAAGACGAACCCGAATTCGGTGCGGCGCAGTTCGCTGCGCTTTTTCTCGCCGAGCTGGTCGACCCGCTGGCCCGCCAGGTAGATCTCACCCGAGTCCGCGCGGAGGATTCCGGCGAGCACGTGCAGCAGCGACGTCTTCCCGGAGCCCGACGGGCCGACGATCGCGACCGCGTCGCCCGCCCGGATGTCGATGTCGACCCCGGCCAACGCGTACTGGGCGCCGTAGCGCTTCACCAGCCCACGGCCGGAAAGCACGGGAGCGCCGGTCCACTGTGGATTGTTCGGCTGTCGCGGGTGCACTGTGGTTCTCCTCGTCGTTCACCGTGTTTGACCAACGGCGACGAGCTTCGCCGAAACGGGAATGTGTCCACTTCGGGCAGACGGCCAGTGCTGCGTCACCCGGCATCGGCCGATCGGCCGACCCGGTCCGGGCCACACGGCCAAGGTGCGGGCCCCGCGCCATCCTCTACCGTTTCGCTGTGGCCGCCGAAAACCCCGGATCCTCGTTCTACGCACGCGCCAAGGAGTTCGCGCGACGGCTCGGCGTGCCCGCGATCGTGTTGTTCGGCGCGCTGCTGTTCGACATCCTGTTCCTCGGCAGCGCCGCGATCGACGACGCCGGCCCCAAATGGGTCGACCTGTGGCTGTTCCCCGGCATCTTCGCGATGGCGGGCTGTGTGTGGTGGGCGCGGTCACGCGCCGCCGTCGCCGCGGTCGCCGGTGCGGGCGTGCTGGTGCTGTCGAGCGTGCTGATCCGGTACACCCACGCGCCGACGTACTCGAGCCTGCTGGCGAACCTCTCCATCACCGAGGTGGTGGCCGGGGTCGAGCTGGTCTACTTCGCGGCGCTCAAGACCCGTCTCGGTGTCGCGTTCGCGGTGATCGGGTCGCTCGTCGTGGGTGCGCTGTGTGCCGTCTTCGGCCGTGTTCACACCTACTACCTCGGCGGCAACCAGGTCGTGACCAGCATGTTCGTCGGTTTCGGTCTGTTGGCGGGCGCCACCGTGCTCGGCCTGATCGCCCGGCCACGCAACCTGCCGAAGCCGAAGACACGCTGGCTGGCCGACCACCAGTCGCCGACGGTCCGGCTGGCCGCCGAGACACTGCGCAACCAGTGGCCGTTGGTGGGCATCCTCGCGCCGTTGTTGCTGATCGACTTCATCGCGACCTACAACAACAACTTGCGCCCGCTGCCGATGCTGGTCTGCTCGATCGCCGCCGCGGGCATCGTCCTGATCGCCCCGCGCTTTCCGGGACCCGCCACGGTGGCGTTGGCGGCCGTGTTCTTCCTGACCACGATCGTTTCGCCCTTCGCCGGACGCGGCATCCTCTGGGGCGGTGGGTTGACGCTGCCCGAGGTGGCGGCCGGGATGGGCATGGTCGTGCACCTCGTCCGTCTGGTCCCGGCGAAGCAAGCGTGGCCGAGGATCGGGTTGCTCGCCGCAGTGGTCGCGATCAGCGCCACGTTCGGCGGCGACGCGAAGGGTGGCCGGGTCAGCTCGGAGCTGCTGGGCATGTTGTTCGTCGTCGCGGCGCTGCTGCTCGGCCTCGCGGTGGCCACCGGGCTGTTCCTGCGCTCGCGGGACCGCGAACGCAAGCAGGTCATCAAGTCCGCGGTCACCGACGCGCAGACGTCCGAGCGGATGGCGCTGGCCCGTGAGCTGCACGACGTCGTCGCGCACCACGTCACGGGGATCGTGGTGCAGGCGCAGGCGGCGAAGATGATGGCGGCGAAGGACCCGCAGATCGCGGTCGAGGCGATGGGCCGGATCGAGCACGCCGGGACCGAGGCGCTCGTCGCGATGCGCCGTCTGGTGCGCAGCATGCGCGGGGACGAGCCCGCCGGGTCGAGCGAGTTCAGCGAGCAGGCGACCACCGATCTCGGGGCCGACCTGCGCAAGCTCGTCGAGGGCTCCCAGCACGGTGTCGAGACTTCGACCCACATCGACCTGCCACCGGATCTGCCGCACGAGGTCGGCCGGTCGGCGCTGCGGCTGGTCCAGGAGGCGCTGACGAACATCGGGAAGCACGCGTCGGGCGCGACGGAAGCCCTGGTCGTCGCCGAGGTCGCCGGCGAGGAGCTGCACCTGCAGGTGACCGACAACGGCCAGGAGCCGGACCGCCGTCCGGCCGGGGGATCGGGAGGATACGGTCTGGTCGGTATGCGCGAACGGGTCGCGCTGCTGCACGGCCGCATTTCCGCGGGCAGGGCCCCGGACGGGGGCTGGCGGGTCGAGGCCTGGCTGCCGCTCGCGGAGCAGAGGAACGAGGACGAGTGATCCGGGTACTGATCGCCGACGACCAGGAAATGGTGCGGATGGGGTTCCGCATGATCCTGGACGCGCAGGACGACATCGAGGTGGTCGCCGACGTCGCGGACGGCGTCTCGGCGGTGGCGAAGGCCAGGGAACTACGTCCCGACGTGTGCCTGCTCGATATCCGCATGCCAGGCCTCGACGGGCTCGAGGTCACCCGGCAGCTGGCTGGCCCGGACGTCGCCGATCCGCTGAAAGTCGTCGTGGTCACCACGTTCGACCTCGACGAATATGTGCACACCGCGTTGCGCAACGGCGCCAGCGGCTTCCTGCTGAAGGACGCCGGACCCGCGCTGCTCATCGAGGCAGTGCGCGCGGCGGATCGCGGCGACGCGCTGGTGTCGCCGCAGATCACCGTCCGGCTGCTGAAGCACTTCGATGGCAGCGGCAAGGCGAAACGCGACGTCCCGCCGCCGTCGGAACCACTGACCGCGCGCGAGATGGACGTCGTGAAGGCCGCGGCACGCGGGCTGACGAACACCGAGATCGGCGCCGAGCTGTTCCTTTCGCTGTCCACGGTGAAGACGCATCTGGCGTCGGTGCAGAGCAAGGTCGGCGCGCGCAACCGCGTCGAGATCGCGGCGTGGGCCTGGCGGAGCGGGGTCGTCGACTGACGGGGTGAGCCCGTAAGATCCCGTCATGTCGCGCCGTTTCCACGCTCCCGTCGTCCTGCCCGCCGATCCCTCCTGTTCCCTCCTGCGTGACGCGGTCGTAGATGTCGCCGAAGACGGCCGCATCACCTTCTGCGGTCCTCGTGCCGAGGCGCCGGAATGGTCCGGTGCGGTCACCGAGCTGGCCGGGATCCTGCTGCCGGGACTGGTCAACACGCACGCGCACAGCCCGATGACGTTGCTGCGCGGGATGGGCGGCGACCTGCCGCTCTTGCGCTGGCTGCGCGAGATCATCTGGCCTGCTGAGGCGAAGCTGCGACCGGAGGACATCCGCGCCGGGATGCTGCTCGGCTCGCTGGAGATGCTGCGGCACGGTGTGACAACCAGCGCCGAAATGTACTTCGAGGGCGAACAACTCGCCGACGCCGTGCTCACCACCGGCGGGCGCGTGCTCATCGCGCCGCCGGTGATGGACCTGCCTACGTTGGGGCTGACCTGGCGTTCGTCGCTCGACGCGATCGAGAAGTGGATCGACACCGATGGGCTGCGCTTCGGCCCCGGTGACCGCGTCGAGCTGGGCTACGGGCCGCATTCGGCGTACATGCTTTCCCCGGAAGGCCTTGCGGCGACAGCGGAATCGGCCGCGGCGCGCGGCGCGCTCGTGCAGATCCACGTCGCCGAGGCGGCGCTGGAGGACACCGCGCAGCGCGAGGAATTCGGCTCGGTGCCGAAGCTGCTGGAGCAGGTCGGCCTGCTCCAGGGCCGGATGATCGCGGCGCACGCGATCCACCTGTCCGACGAGGACATCGAGTTGTTCGCCAAGTACCGGGTCGGGGTGGGGCACTGCCCCGGCTCCAACGCGAAGCTCGCCTCCGGGATCGCGCGGATCGCGGAGTTGCGTGCAGCCGGCGTCGACGTCGGGATCGGCACCGACGGCCCGGCCAGCAACGACGACATCGACCTCTGGGAAGAGATCCGGCTGACCGCGATGTTCGCCCGCCTGGCGACCGGCGATTCGACCGTGCTCACCGCGGCCGACGTCTTCATGCTCGCCACCCGCGGCGGGGCCGCGGCACTGAGCCGCCCGGACATCGGCGCGCTGGAGCCGGGCCGCTGGGCCGACATGGTGCACGTCGACGTGGACGGTCCGGCGTTCGCCGCCGGCCTCGACGTCCCGGACGAGCACCTGCTGTCGAACCTGGTGTGGGCCGCGGGATCGCGGCACGTGCGGGACGTGTGGGTCGCGGGCGAACAGGTCGTCGCGGACGGTGAATCGACGCGGGTGGAGCGGGCCAAGGTCCAGGCTGCGGCCGGCGAGGCCGCGGCCAGGCTGCGCTAGCGGTTCGCCGCGCGCTAGCGGTTTGCCCGCGGGCGCAGTACGACTTCGGTGAGGTGTGCCTCGGGGCTCGCGGTCACCGCCGTGCGAACGGCGGCGGCCACGGACTCGGGACGCAGGTAGCGGTCGGGGTCGTAGTCGTTGCCCTCGCTCGCGACGAGCGCCTGCTGCATCTCGGTGTCGGTACGCCCCGGGTACACGGACGTCACCCGCAGGGCCTGCTCTTCCTCGCGGAGCGAGTCGGCGAAGGCGCGGACGGCGAACTTGCTGGCGGCATACGGCCCCCAGCCGGGCCGCGCGTTCTGCCCGGCACCGGAGTTGATCACCACGACGTGCCCCTTCGCCGCGCGGAGCGCGGGCAGCAGCCGCCGGGTGAGCTCGACGACGGCGAGGACGTTGACGTCGAAGTTGTCGCGCCAGTCCTGTGCGGTGGAGTCGGCGAGCGTGGCGACCTTGGCGACGCCCGCGGAGTGGACGAGGACGTCGAGTTTGCCGATCTCGGCGGCGGCCTTGTCCAGCGCTTCGGGGTTTGTGAGGTCGACCTGCCACGGCTGTGCGCCGTTCGGGAGTTCGCCGGCGACCTTGGCGAGCGCGCCGGTGTCGCGGCCGCCGAGGAGGAGACGGTGGGTCGGGGCGAGTGCGCGCGCGATCGCCGCGCCGATGCCGCGGGAGGCGCCGGTCACCAGGGCGAGGGGAAGCTCGGTCATGCTCCCCACGGTAAAGCCGGTGATGGACCGGTGTGAGGCCCGGGTGCCGAGGGACGCCCCGGGTGCGTTGGATGCACCGAGGGACGCCCGCGTCGCACCCAGCGCACCCAGGGCGTCCCTCGGTGAGGTCTGACGGTTTCCGATCGCGCGGCGACGGACCCTCGTGCCGTGAGCGACGCGTCCGGGACGCTCACCACCCAGCCCGCCCGCCACCTTGGCCCCCCCCGGATGCCGTGAAGGACTCCTTACCGGCGCTCAGTGCTGGTAAGGACCCCTTCACGGCCCTCTCGAAGCCTTGTCCACAGGCACCCCGCCGTTGTGGACAACTCCGGCCTGAACAGCTCGTTTTCCGGGTTTCGTCGTACCCCGGCGATAGAATGGTCTTGGGGTCGCCCCCCCCGGAGCGGGTGGGGGACACCCCCACGTAGCGAAGGGGTGGGTCAGGGGGTCGGGGCCAGCCGGATGCCGGGGATGAGGCCGAGGTCCAGGGCCAGGTTTTCGCGGTGGGCGGCGTCGATCGTGGTCGGCGGGGTGCAGCCGGTCGCGGGGTCGGCATCGGAGTCGCGGGCCGGGTCGCCGAGGTGCGGCCGGGTCGGCAGGTAGCCGGAGTGGGTGGGCGGCAACGCCTTCACATCGAAGCAGACTTGGTACGTGCCCGGCTTCAGCTTGTCGAAGAGGTACTTCCCATCGGTGCCGGTCGTGGTGGTGGCGACGGTGTCCCCGCCGGCGGATTTCAGCAGCACGCGCACGCCACGGACCCCGGCCTCCCCACGGTCCTGCACGCCGTTGCGGTTCCCGTCCGCCCAGACGTAGTCGCCGATCCGGCCGATCGCGGGCGGCGGAGTGACCACAATGGACGCCGAGGCCGATTTCTCCGGCAGCGTGCCGCCCGGGTAGGCCGCGGCCACCGTGGCGATGCCGACGTGGCCGTTGTCCTGCTCGGTGACATTCGCGTGCTCACACAGGACGTCCCGGCTTTCCCCTGCCGCGAGCGGAAAACCGTCGGTGGGCAGCGCGCACCACGGATCCCGCGCGGTGACGTTCTCCAGCGTCTGCGTGCCCTCGTTGGTGACCGTGATCTTGAACCGCGCGGTGCCGCCCGCGGGGATGGTCGCGATCGGGGCCCATTCGCCCGTCGCCGGGTTCTGCACCTGCAAGCGCACCGAATACGCCGCCAACTGGAGGTAGACGCAGTCCCACATCACCCACGTGTAGTTGGTGGCGGCGAAGAACTTCACCGACGTGGCGGAGTCCGGCGCCACCACCGGCGCGAAGTCCTGGCGTTCGAGCCCGCCCTGGTCGACGTCGCGGCCGACGTCGAGTTTGTGCTCGAGCACCTGCTTGCCGCCGCCGTCGTAGAACCGCAGGCCGGTGGCCAGTGCCCGATCGGGATAGGAAAGATTCGCTTTCAGCGTCCCGGTCCAGTCGGTCAGCGTGTAAGCGCCACCGGGGACGAACTTCTGGTCCTGTTCGGCGCTGCTGACCATGCCGTCCGGAGTCTGGACCAGTGCGAACCTCGCGCCGTCGGCGGGGTACGTGCCGTCGGTGAACAAGCGGGGCTTCTTCACGTCGGGCGTCCGCGGCGGCACGGGCGCGGCCGGAGTGAACAGGTAGCCCTCCGGGGCACCACGCTGAGTGACCTTTTCCACGCTCGGGTTCGCGGCGATCCCGCCGGTGCATCCCGGCGGGACCGGCCCCGGTTCGGTCACCCCCGAAGCGGTGGGGGTGACCGAACCGAGGACGAGGGACACGGCGGCGACCACCACAAAGCCCGCACGTGCCCTGTTCACCGGACGCTCCTGCCTGCCGACAGCTACCAACCGTGGAACACCACGGGGCGAAGTTAGTCGCCGGAGCGCGGCTGCGGCATCGCTGAACAGGGTCGAATGCTCGCCACGCTCGGTTACCGGACGCCGATCTGGCCGACCAGCCCGAACCGGCCCTTCTTCCACACCGACACGATCGCGGGACGCGGCTGCGCCGATCCGCCGTCCGGCCAGTGCGAGGTCGGGTTCGCCGAGCTCGCCGCGTTCTCACCGGGGTGCTGCACCGCGACCAGCACCAGGTGATCGGTCACCACCGGGCCGCAGGTCTCCGCACCGACCGGCACCGAGAGGAACTGCTTGACGTGCCCGCGTTCCGGCCCGTCGACCGGGACCGAGAACAACCCGTCGTTGGCGCCGAGCGCGTTGCCGTCGGTGGCGATCCACAGGTTCCCGTGCCGGTCGAACGCGACGTTGTCCGGGCACGAGATCGGGCTGACCTGGTCCTTGGGGAACCCGCCGAAGTAGGTGTCCGCGGCCGCCGGGTCACCGCAGACGAGCAGCAACCGCCAGGTGAACTTCGTCGACGCGGCGTCGCCGCGCTCCTCCGCCCATTCGAGGATGTGGCCGTTCTTGTTGCCCTTGCGAGGATTCGCCTCGTCCGCGGCGGCCTTGCCCGCCGCGCCGCGGTCGCTGTTGTTGGTGAGCGCCGCGTAGATCCGGCCGTTGACCGGGTTCGGCTCGATGTCCTCCGGACGGTCCATTTTGGTCGCCCCGGCCTTGTCCGCGGCGAGCCGGGTGAACACGTAAACCTCTTCCGCGGTCATACCGTCCACAAAGGACTTGTCGCCACTGGCCAGCGGAATCCACTCGCCAACGCCGTCGAATTCGCCGTCCGACGGGAGCTTGCCGGTGCCGTCGATCTCGCCGGCCGGGCTGTCGCCGGTGAACTTGCCGACGTAGAGCGTGCCGTCGTCGAGCAGCGCGGAGTTGTGCCGCCGCGCGTGTGCGCTGTCTCCCTTTTTGTATTTGCCCTTCGATACGTACTTGTAGATGTACTCGAAACGCTCGTCGTCACCCGAATACACCGCGACGCGGCCATCCGCGGTGATCTTGACGTTCGCCGCCTCGTGCTTGAACCGGCCCAGCGCGGTGTGCTTGACCGGCGTCGAATTCGGGTCGTGCGGGTCGATTTCGACCACCCAGCCGAACCGGTTCGGTTCGTTGGGCTCCTGTGCGACGTCCCAGCGCTTGTCGAACCGTTCCCACTTCCGGGTGCTCGCACCCGTGCCGACCGCGTACCGCTTGAGCCGCGCCGCGGTGGCCGGATCGGTGACCTTGTCCGCGTTGGCGAAGTACTGGTGGAAGTTCTCCTCGCCGGAAAGCACCGTGCCCCAAGGCGTCACGCCACCGGAGCAGTTGTTCTGCGTGCCGCGTACCTTGCGCCCGGTCGGATCCGCCGACGTCTTCAGGAACTTCGAACCCGCTGCGGGGCCGCGCACCTCGAACTCGGTGTCGAGTGTGATGCGGCGGTTGTAGCGGCTCGGAAGCGCCCGCAGGGCACCGAAAACCGGGTCACGGTAGGTCTGCACGACGGACAGGCCGTGCGCTGCCCAGGCGATCTTGACCTGTTCCTCGGTCGGGTTCGCCGGGTCGTACTGGTCGGCCGGGAACAGGTGCACCTCGGTGGTGTACTCATGGTTGACCACCAGCAGGTTGCGGACGCCCAGCGGATCCTGCGGGATCAGCCCGACGAAGTCGTTGTTGTAGCCGAACTGCTTCGCCTGTGCCGCCGCGGTCTGGTTGCGGAAGTCGAACTTCGGCGCGCCCGGCACGACCGCATCGCCCCACCGGATCACGACGCTCTGGCCGTAGCCCTCGGGAATGCTGACCTGGTCGAGCTTGTTCGGCGGAACCGGGTCGAAATCGGTCCCCGGCGCCGGACGGCCGGGCCGCCCCGCCACGTCGGGGCCGGGGGTGGCGGCCGCCGCCGTGCCGGAGAGAGCGGCGAAGCCGCCCGCCGTCGCGGCGAGCACCGCGCCCGCCTTCAACGCACCGCGCCGGGACACCACGTCCTTGACGACGTCACCGAAGTACTCGTTGCCGGAGGGGTTCGGTGCCGGGTGTGCGCAGGCGTTGCCACAGCGGTACTCGCAGGTGATGGGAGAACGTCCGCCGGGATGTACGGGGTACAACGGCAGCGGACGTCCACGCTCGAAGGACACGGGGCCTCCAGGGTCACTCAGTCGGGAACGAGCCGACCGTAAGTGCCCGAAGCCAGCCGATTCGGACAAACAGGTGAACAACGGGTGTATTCCGCCTGTGTGCCCGAACGGTCACGGCTGGTCAGAACTCCTGATCGCCCACCAGCGCCGCCTCCTTCGGCAGCGTGTGCGGGTCAACCTGCCGCGACCGGACCATCAGCAGCCCGCCCGCCACGACACACAGCACCGCGGCGACCACGAACGGCGCGTGTGGTGAGCCGAACCAGTCCGCGACGTGCCCGACCAGGGTGGCCGCGACGGCGCCGCCGAGCCAGCGGCAGAAGTTGTAGCCCGCGCTCGCGACCGGGCGCGGCGCGTCGCTGATCGACATCGCGGTCCCGGTGAACAACGTGTTCAGCAGCCCGGACACCAGGCCCGACAGGATGATCCCGACGACGATGACCGGCTTGCTCGGCACCGCCAGCGCGAGCATCAGCACCGCGTAGCCGAAGACCGCGAGCGCCGCCGCGTGCCGCTCGCCGAGCCGGGCCGCCAGCTTCGGCGCGAACGCGACACCCGCGACCGCGACACAGACGCCCCAGCCGCAGAAGATCAGGCCGACCGCGATGGCACTCCAGCCGAGGACGAACGGCGACCAGGCCAGCACCGCGAAGAACGCCGCGGTGTAGAGCGCCGACGCGATGGACGTGCGCAGCAGTCCGGGGTGACGCAGCGCGCGGAGCGGGTCGAGCAGCTTGATCGGATCCCGCTTCTCGTGTGCGTCGCTACGCAGATAGACGGCGCACAGCACGAGCCCGCAGGCCATCAGGATCGCGGTGCCGACGAACGGGCCGCGCCACGAGATGCTGCCGAGCAGGGCGCCCAGCAGCGGGCCGACCGCCAGGCCGAGGCCGAGCGCGGCCTCGTACAACAGGATCGCGCCCGCTTGCCCGCCGATCGCCGCACCGACGATCACGGACAACGCGGTGGCGATGAAGAAGGCGTTGCCCAGCCCCCACACCGCACGCAGTCCGACGAGCTGTTCGATCGAACCCGCCGCCGCGCACAATGCCGTGGCCAGCACGATCAGCGTCAGCCCGGCGAGCACCGTGCGCTTGGCGCCGAACCGCGCGCTCGCCGCGCCGGTCACCAGCATCGCGATGACCTGCACGCCGAGGTAGGACGAGAACAGCAGCGTCACCTGCGACGGCGTGGCGTTCAGTCCCTTGGCGATGGACAACAGGATCGGGTCGACGAGCCCGATCCCCATGAACGCGATGACCGCGGCGCCCGCGGTGATCCATACCTGCTTGGGCTGGCCCTTGACGGCGTCCAGCAGGCTCGCGTGTCCTTCAGCGCTCATCGGGGATCAGTTCCTCCTTCTTGAATCCGATCGGCTTGGCTTCGACCAATTTGGTGAGGGCGGGCAGCGCGGCCTCGATCGCGGCGCGTTCGGCGTCGGTGAGTTCGATGAGCCGCTCGCGCAGGAACTCCTCCCTGGCGGCCCTCAGCTCCTCGTAGAAGCGCATGCCCTCGTCGGTGACCTCCACGAGCACCGCCCTGCCGTCTGCCGGGTCGGGCGCGCGGCTGACGATTCCCATCCGCTCGAGCCGGCGCACGACGTCGGTCATCGACGGCATCCGCACGCCTTCCAGCTCGGCCAGCGCGCTCATCCGGCGCGGCCCGCCCTCGACCAGCTCACGCATGACCGACCCCTGGGTCAGGGTCAATGTGAGCTGCGGGGTCTGCCGGCGGATGACGTAGTACAGCCGGAAGAACAGGGGGCGGAGCTCATGCGCCAGGTCGGCCACTCGGGAAGTCACTTAGCCATGCTAACAAATTTAGTTAGGGTATCGAAGTAATTCCACTCACAGCTACCCTGCGAGGTATGGACGCGGTGATCTTCGACCTCGACGGCGTACTGGTGGACTCCGAACGGATCTGGGACGAGGTGCGGCGCGCGGTCGTCGCCGAACACGGCGGAACGTGGCGGCCCGAGTCGACCCGGGCACTGCAGGGGATGAGCACGCCGGAATGGGCGCGCTACCTGGTGGAAGAGCTGGGCACGCGGCTCACGCCGGGCGAGGCGGCCACGCTGGTGGTCAAGCGGATGGCCGCGCGCTACGCCGAGGACCCGCCGCTGATCGACGGCGGGGTGGACGTCGTGCGCGCTGTCGCGGACCGGTGGCCGGTGGCGATCGCCAGCTCGTCACCGCCGCTGCTCATCAAGGGCTATCTGGACGTCACCGGCCTGCCGGTCGCGGTCGCGGTGTCCTCGGAACAGGTCGGCGCCGGCAAACCGGCACCGGACGTCTACCTGCGCGCGGCCGAGCTGCTGGACGTCCCGGCGGCGGACTGCGCGGCGGTCGAGGACTCGACGAACGGGCTGAAGTCGGCGATGGCGGCGGGAATGACGGTGTACGCGGTCCCGAACCCGCACTTCCCGCCGGATCCCGAAGTGCTGAAGGAAGCCACCGCCGTGGTCGACGGCATCACCGCACTGCCGGACGCACTAGGCATCGCCTAGACCAAGCAAAGACCCCTCAAATTTAGCTCTGGCACTTTGGTTCCCAAGGCCCTGCTCCTGCCGCAATGAGATCTTTCCAAGCAGGGTCAACCCCACTCGGCGAGGCAAAGGAGCCCACAATTTGTAGTTTCTCAGGCTCGTCAGCGATGACCCAGAACGGGAAGTAGGGCTCGTAGACCGATTTGCCCACCGCCTTGAACCAGATCAATGGCCGCTTGTCAAGCATCGCTTGCCGAAGAGCGCGGTTGACGAACAACTGCGGATCCGTACCGCGATATTTGTATCGAATCAGCCCATCTGCACTATCTTCATTGTCCTCGTAAGGCCGCGCCTTGTTGGGCGGCGTGTAGGTAGTCCTGATCGAGAGCGGCGCCGACAGCCCTGCAGGCTTCCATATGCCCTGCTGATCAGTGAGCTGCATATCCTTTCCTTCAAAGGAAAACCCACGAAGGTCTCGAGCTGCTAGCCGGCGTCCCTTGCTGCGGATCACGTCGGCGAGCCAGACGAATGCTTGCCACCGCAGTCGCGTGTCGTGATCGAAAGAATCGTACTCCGTTGGCAGTAGCAGCCGGTCCAGCTTTGCTGATTCATCTACTTCAGGCATAACACGTTCTGTGACTGCCTTGCTTGGCCGCCGAAGCGGTGATGATCGTGCGTATGCGCGTAAGTTCAACCTCAGAGTTCTTTGAATTTCCTCCGCGGCTTGGGGATCGAAGTACTCAAGAAGTGCATCGATGGCAGAGTGCAGCGTACTTGGCTTGTTCAGCAAACGTCGCACTTCTGCACGAAGATTACCCTGACCACCTTGCTCCCTTAGCCATGCACCGCTGCGTGACGGGCTATTGGCAATGGGCTCACGGTGCCGGTCACGGAGTTCCCACAAAGTGCGTTCGAGATGCACAAATGGCAAGGAGGCCCGGTCACGCCTGGTCGCAGTTCCCTTCCCAAACTCAGCGATTAGCTGCCCCAAGGGTTCTTCCGCATCGTCATAGCTGACCACGACGCGACGCTCATTGACAAATAGGTGGAGCAACCAGAGCACCATGACGGGCTTGTGTAGAGCTCGCTCACCTTGCACGGTCGCCGTGCGAAGGCTGCTGAGCTGGGCCAGAAACTCGCTTTCGTTCACGCCCACCCCTCCGTGTGATCACTGCGACCGAGTGTAACGGCGCGAAGCACGCGTACGCAGCTGTCACACGCTTCGCGTACCGCGCCTGCTGCTCTTTCGAGGCGATGATTCCGACCTGCGGTCACTCAGTGTGTCGACCTGAGTTCTCATCGCGACCCCAGTACGGTCGGGACATGAACGAAACGCCGCCCGCGGCGGCTGAGCTGCTGGACGATGGCTTGTCTAGAGTTGACCTGGCGTCAACCGACCCGGACAGGTTGCGACGTCTTGAAGTGTTGTTGGCCGACGTTGCCGACGTGGCGATTGACGAAGTCACTGCCGTCCAAGCTCGCCAAGCCGGCGACCTGACACGCCAGCTGGGAATTACCAGCTCCGAGGTCAGAGTCGGGCTAGCGGTCGTGATCGTCGACTTGAATTCTCTTCGCGACTCTATTGAGGACATCACTCTCGAGTTACGAGAATTGATTCGCCGAGACGAACTGGACCCGGACCCAGGACTTCCCGAAGCAGGTCTCCTGCTCAGTCATGACCCAACAGGCTGGTCAGCATCGTGGCTTGGCTATACCGTCGCAGTTGCTGAGGAGACTGCCTCAAGACTCGCGGAGTTTTTTGAGATTGAGGCAGAGGAAGTTAGTCCTGCCCGAAGCCCCGAGGACCGGTTGGTTGTCGGTGACCGAATCCGACGAATGTTGCGCTTGTCTGTGCAATCGCGATCAGCGGTGATGCTTGTAGGAGCCCCCGGAACTGGAAAGACGCAGTTGCTCACCGAGCTAGTCACCGACGTGCAGCGCAACCCGAAAGAATTTGGTTTGTCTCGCCTGAGGCACCCCATGGTCGTTACCCCTGACGAATCGTGGACAGCTCGTGAGCTAGTGGGTGGTGAAACTGTCGATAACGAAGGAAAGCTAAAGTTCAGTCCTGGTCATGTCCTGGAGGCCATCCACCGTGACCGCTGGCTGATCTTGGATGAGGCGAACCGTGCAGATCTCGACCGCATTTTCGCGGGACTGTTCACTTGGTTGTCAGGACAATCCGTGGAGGTCGGCCGAATCAACACGGATCCGCAAGCTGGCCAAGTAATCTTGGGGTGGTCGGACACTCGACACAGCAGGGTCATTGGCCATGAGCGACTTCGCGGGGAGGACTCGACGAATGGTCCGGTATACTATCTCGCCGGGACCGATTGGCGCCTACTGGGAACCTACAACGCGGTGGATGCTCAACGTGTTTTCCGGTTCGGTCAGGCTCTCGGTCGCAGGTTCGACCACATCCCTATTCCGACGCCAGACGTGGACGCCTTCTCCGAGGCTTTATCGTCACGACTAAGGAATTCGTCTACAGCAGGAGAACACGAGCACCTAGACACCCTAAGGAGCATTCTCAGGGAGATATATATTGCACACCTTGAGGTCGAGGACTCTATAGGACCTGCAGCACTTCTAGCAATTCCCAAATACGTTTCTGCCGGCTTACGAGACGACGCTGATGTGCCTATTGCTCAGTTGGTCGCTGAGGCGTATCTCGCTGGGGCAGGAACTTGGCTTGGCGGCCTAGGGCCCGATCAACTTGCTCAGCTAGGTGCGCGCTTGAGCCGCGACGACGTCCTAGGTGTCACCGAGTGGAACTGGGTGCAGAGTCAACTGAAGGAACTGCAGTGACGAACGCCGCCCCAGCCTCCGGCAGGACTGCGAGGTTGTCCATCCCTTGGGAGGGGGTCCGCGAGCTCTTTCATAGCTGGTCAGGAAAAGGGGACCTTTTCAGAGGTCTAGCTGCAGTCCCCGACGACGATGGACGCCAGTGGTCGCAGAAACATATTGAGCAGCGCGCTCATCGCGTCTTGTTTCATATGTGCGAGGAGAATTTGGGGCAATTGCCAACTCAGACTCGGGACTGGTTGGCGATCGTCCCCGTGCATTCACAGGTGAGCAAGGCAATAAGCAATGGCCCTCAGGGAAGAATTGATTGGGGCACGACGCGGCGCACCGGATGGCCACCACACAAGTTTGCTACACGATTACGGAGCCGAAGCTCCGATGAAAGTTTGTTGAGCGTACTGAGGTGGACTATTGAAAGACTTCTCACGGTCTACGATGACGCACGTGCAACACAAAGAAACATTGGAAAGGATTTTCAAAAACAACTTAGCACATTGAGAGAATTAGCCGATCGACCTGAACTCGAACAGGTCGCACCAGTCGTGCCCGATCGAGCGATGGTCAAAGGAGTCCAGCGTGCTGGACCGCGATGGCGACCGGTTGCAGGTCTCGCAGATAAGTTAAGCAGGGAAGATTCTGATGACATCGTCGCGTTAGCCAAGGCGCAAATTTGTCCGGACAAAAGACTGAGCGACAAGCTTTTTCATCTCGCAGTATTCGGCGTAGTCCTCTCCGTTGTCCGCAACGAAGGCTGCAAAGCCGTCAGTATACGGCCCATCTTCGGCGGCGCAAAGGGGCCGGCATACAGAATTACAGATGGCCAGCAGTCGTGGGATCTCTGGTTTGAAGCTGCGGATGTCTGGCCAGATTACGGCTACCTAGAACCTTACGTAGCCGCTACTGCAGGCTTGCAGAAGCCGGGAAGAACAAAGAGCGCCGATATCTTCTTGATTGATCGGACACGACGTATCGGTCTTCTGGTTGAATGCAAATACAGCTCCAAGGGTAGCTACATTCGCGAAGGATACGAACAGGCTCTCACTTATCTCACCGAAGCCAAAACTGGCCTGATCGACGCAGGCGCCGCGTTCGTAGTCGCTCCCAGCGAAACGGTACGGACTCTTAGCATCGGGCAAACCCACTCCGGCCCGGTCGCATTCTGCGCTCCCGAAGACCTCAAAGATGCCTTCCGCAGCGCATTTCATACGTTACGGCAGAGCTCACGTTGAGTGTGCACGTCGCGTGAAAGTCCGTGGGGGCCTCCTTGAAGGACCCAGAGTCCTTCAAGG
>NZ_JBHYIQ010000004.1:89623-97743 GCF_042739895.1 Amycolatopsis sp. NPDC059021 | reverse complement strand
CTAGCTCTTGTGGTGCTCCCCGTGTGTGGTGTGTCCCTTTGCGCTAGTGGGGGGGGTCCCCCACCTCCCCCCCCCCCCCCACCAAACCCCCCCCCCCCACGGACCGTTGAAGCGAAAGAATCAGCGTTCGACGTCGCCGCGGATGAAGCGTTCGACGGCGTCGCGCGCGGTGGCGTCGTCGTACTGCTCCGGCGGCGACTTCATGAAGTACGAGGACGCGGAGAGGATCGGACCGCCGATACCGCGGTCCAGCGCGATCTTCGCGGCGCGTACGGCGTCGATGATGATCCCGGCCGAGTTCGGCGAGTCCCACACCTCGAGCTTGTACTCCAGGTTCAGCGGCACGTCACCGAAGGCGCGGCCCTCCAGCCGGACGTAGGCCCACTTGCGGTCGTCGAGCCACTGCACGTAGTCCGACGGTCCGATGTGGACATTACCCTTGCCGAGCTCGCGGTCGACCTGCGAGGTGACCGACTGCGTCTTCGAGATCTTCTTCGACTCCAGGCGCTCCAGCTCCTTCATGTTCAGGAAGTCCATGTTCCCGCCCACGTTGAGCTGCATCGTCCGGTCGAGCTGGACACCGCGGTCCTCGAACAGCTTCGCCAGCACGCGGTGCGTGATGGTCGCACCCACCTGGGACTTGATGTCGTCACCGACGATCGGCACACCCGCCTCGGTGAACTTCGCGGCCCACTCCGGGTCGGACGCGATGAACACCGGCAACGCGTTCACGAACGCCACACCCGCGTCGATCGCGGCCTGCGCGTAGAACTTGTCGGCCTCCTCGGAGCCCACCGGCAAGTACGACACCAGCACGTCCGCACGAGCGTCACGCAACGCGGCGACGACGTCGACCGGCGACTCGTCGGACTCCTCGATCGTCTCGCGGTAGAAGCGGCCGAGACCGTCGTAGGTGTGCCCGCGCTGCACGGTGACACCCAGCGGCGGCACGTCGGCGATCTTGATCGTGTTGTTCTCGCTGGCGAAGATCGCCTCCGAGAGGTCTCGGCTGACCTTCTTGGCGTCGACGTCGAACGCGGCGACGAACTCGATGTCACCGACGTGGTAACCGCCGAAGTCGACGTGCATCAGACCGGGGACGCGCGTGGCGGGATCCGCATCGCGGTAGTACTGGACGCCCTGGACCAGCGACGCCGCGCAGTTGCCGACGCCCACGATGGCCACCCGAACGCGGCGGTTCTCGCCCATGCCGGTTACTCCTTCATCCGTTTTCTTCTCGTGTGGAACTTCGGCCGCGACGCTGCGGCGCGCGAACGGTTCAGGTCCCCTCCGGGCCCCGCCGCTCAGCTTGTTCGTGCGCGATCAGCTCGTTGAGCCAGCGCACCTCCCGCTCGCTCGTCTCCAGCCCGAGCCGGTGCAGCTCGCGGGTGTAGCGATCGATCTTCTCCTCGGCCCTGGCCAGTGCCGTCCGCAAACCCTCGCGACGCTCCTCGACGCGACGGCGACGGCCTTCCAGGATTCGCATCCTGACGTCGGCCGGTGTCCGTGAGAAGAACGCCAGGTGGACTCCGAAACCCTCGTCGTCCCACGTCTGCGGGCCCGCGTCGCCGAGCAGCTCGGCGAACCGCTCCTTCCCCTCCGCGGTCAGCTTGTACACGCGCCTGCCGCGCCGGGACCACGCCCTTTCGTCCGCCGTGTCGAGCTCCTCGACCAGATACCCGGCCCTGAGCAGGCGGCGCAGCGTCGGATAGAGCGAGCCGTACGAGAACGTCCGGAACATCCCGAGCGTCTCGTGCAGGCGTTTGCGCAGCACGTACCCGTGCATGGGCGCCTCGTGCAGCAGCCCCAGGATCGCGAGCTCCAGCACACCGCACCCCCTTCCGGGAACAAACCACGGCCGGCGGCGTTGCTCCAGAGCGGGCCACCGGGCCGCGTCAACCTACCGGGCCACTATATCGCGCCGATACATCCGAGTGGCGTAGCTAACCCTGCCTATCCCGGGGCGAACCCGGCGAAAGTCACCAGAGAGTTATGGAAGGTTCGGCGTGTCGGGGTAGCGCGGCAGCCCCGAACCCGCATGGGCCGCCGGGCACACAGCAAGAACCCGTAGTCTGTGCTCGTGCGAAACCAGCGGCAGATAGTGGACTACGCCTTGCAGCGCCGTGCGCTGCTGGCGGGCGTCCGCTCGGGACGCGTCGGTGACCTGGAGGTCTGCGACGCGAGCCCCTATCTGCTCCGTGCGGCCAAGTTCCACGGCAGGGCGGGAGATCAGCCCTGCCCGATGTGCCGCACGAGGGAGCCGCTGACCCTGGTGTCCTGGGTCTACGGCGACGAACTGAAGCACGTCTCGGGGTCGGCGCGTACTCCCGACGAACTGGCCAGGATGGCCGGGGTGTTCGGCGAGTTCACCGTATACGACGTGGAGGTGTGCCGGTCGTGCCATTGGAACCACCTGGTCCAGTCGTACGTCCTGGGCACGGGGGAGCAGCCACGGACCCGCCCGCGGAGGACTGCGGGTCAGTGATCAGAACCACAACAGCCGCAGAGGACAGAACGGTGTTGCCCGAGACGCCGGTCTGGGAGGCCCCTTCGTGAACGACGACCGCAGCGCCTGGCCAAGCCAGGAGCCCGACGTACCGCGCCGTGCCGGTTGGCCGGGGGAAGAACCGGGGCCCGCGTGGCCCGGCGAGGAACCTCCGCGCCGCCCGCAGCGCCGCAGCACCCCACCGCGCGGGACCGCGCGGCCGAACGGCGCCCCCCAGAACGGTGGCCCCGCGTGGCCGACCGGCGACGAGCCCGGTGGCGCGGGACCGCAGTGGCCCGGTGAGGAGCCGCCCGCGCGGCCGCAGCGTCCGCAACGTCCTCAGCAGGGCATGCCGCCACGACGGCAGGGCCCGCCGCCGGGTGGCCGCCCGCCCGGCCCGCCGCCGCAGAACGGCGGCTTCCGCCAGCCGCCGCCGGGTCGCCGTCCGGCACCGCCGCCCCCGCCTCCGGAGCGGGAACCCGACCTGATCACGCATCAGGTGCACAACGGCACCGACTTCGGCTACGACCCGTACGACGATCGCTACGACGACCGGTACGACGACCGCCGTCGTGACGACTACGACGACGAGGACGCGCGCTTCAACGAGTTCGCGGCGGGCGGCGAGGACGAGGCCGAGCCCGGCGAGGACGGCAAAAAGGGCAAGAAGCAGCTCACGCCGAAGCAGCGCAAGAAGCGCCGCTGGAAGATCATCCGGCGGTGCGCGTACGCGTTCGTCGGCATCTTCTTCGTGATCCCCGCGATCGCCTTCGTGATCACGTACTTCCTGGTCGACGTGCCGACGCCGGAGAGCATCGCGGCACTGCAGAACCAGCCGGTGACCTACTACTACGCCAACGGCGAGGTCCTGGGTAAGGACATCCCCGAGGGCGGCAACCGGGTACTGCTGCAACCGGGCCAGATCCCCGACGTGGTCAAGCACGCCGTGTACGCCGCCGAAGACGCGACGTTCGAAACCAACAGCGGCTTCGACATCCTCGGCATCCTGCGCGCCGCCGTCAACCAGGTCACCGGTGGCCAGGGCGGTGGCTCGACGATTTCCCAGCAGTACATCAAGAAGGCCACCGAGAACGAGGCGCCGACGCTCAGTCGCAAGTGGACGGAGCTGGCGAAGTCGTTCAAGATGAACAACCAGATGTCCAAAGAGCAGATCATCACCGCCTACCTGAACACGATCTTCTTCGGCCGCAGCTCGAACGGGATCCAGGCGGCGTCGAAGGCCTACTTCAACAAGGACGTCAAGGACCTCAACGCTTCCGAAGCCGCGCTGCTGGCGGGGCTCATCCAGGGCCCGAGCAAGTCGGGCAACACCGAGTACGCCACCAAGCGGTGGAACTACGTGCTCGACATGATGGTGAAGTACAAGTGGCTCGACCAGGCCACCCGCGCGAGCTACCAGTTCCCCACGCCGATCCCGCTCAGCCAGGCCAAGAAGGAAGAGGGCGGCAGCGTCCCCTACTTCGTCAAGCTGCGGATGAAGGACGAGCTGGAAGCCAAGGGCTACGACGAGAAGAAGCTCTACTCCATCGGCGCGAAGGTCTACACCACCATCGATCCGGCCGCCCAGAAGGCCGCCGAACAGGCGGTCCAGGAGGGGATGAAGGGCCAGACCGACGAGAATCTCAAGAACGCGCTGGTCGCGGTCGATCCGAGATCCGGCGGCGTGCTCGCCTACTACGGCGGGCCGGAGGTCGTGAAGGACGAGAACGGCACGGATCAGCTCGGCCAGGACAGAGCCAACCAGGCCAGAAACCCTGGTTCGTCGATGAAGCCCTTCGACCTCACCGCGTTCCTCAAGATGGGCGGTGGCCTCGGCGACACCTTCGACGGGACCAACAACCGGAACCTCGGCGGCCGCGTCGTCCGTAACGCGGACCCGAGTTCCAGTTGCAGTACCCAGTGCACGGTCGCGGAGGCCATGGAGATCTCCGCCAACACCGTGTTCTTCGACATGGTGCTCAACAAGACCCATCCGGGACCGGTGGCCGACGCGGCCAAGGAAGCCGGGATGAAGCTGGCACCCGAGGGCCGGGCCAAGATGGGCGACGACGCCAACATCTCCCTCGGCGGTGGATCCACCGTCGCCACTCCGGAGGACATGGCCGCGTCGTACGCGACCTTCGCCGCCGGTGGCTTGCGCCGGGACCAGCACTTCGTGGCGAAGATGCAGAACTCCGCCGGCGAGACGGAATTCGAGGTCAACGATCCCGGTAAGCCGGCGTTCGACCCCGACGCGGGGAAGAGCTCGCAGATCGCCGGCACCGTGACCAAGTCGCTCGGGCCGGTCATCCAGCACTCGAAGCTGAAGTGCCCCACCGGCCACGAATGCGCGGGCAAGACGGGTACGCAGCAGTACGACCCGCAGCCGAACGACCCGCCGTCCTACAACGACCGGAACGCGCAGACCTGGATGGTGGGCTACACACCGTCGGTGTCGGCCGCGGTCTGGGTCGGCGGTGACGGCAACAAGCCGTTGCACGGCAAGAACGGCCAGCCGATCTACGGTTCGACCATCGCCGGTCCAACCTGGCAGAACTTCATGCAGCTCTATCTCAAGGGCAAGCCCGCGGAGAAGTTCCCCCAGGTCAAGCTGGTCGGCAAGGACCCGACGACGGCGACGCCGACCCCGACGTACACGCCGACGAACACCCCGACCAGCACACCGACGCCGACGACAACGCCGACGACTCCGCCGTCGGAGACGGAGACTCCGACTTCCCGGAGCAGCAGGCCCACTACGTCCACCGGGCGCCCGGGACCGACCAGCGGGATCTTCCCGCCCGTCGGTGACAACGGCACCGGAGGCGGTGGCTCCGGCGGTCACAACGGCGGCGGACCGGCGCCGCCGAATTAGGCGGGACCAGGCAGAATCGGCCCGAACAGCCCAGTGAGGCGGGGCGTGCGCGACGCACGTCCCGCCTTACTTTTTGCCGTGGGCCAGTGAACCCGCCCCCTGCCTCATACGTCCTCCTTGACAAGGAGGGCTGCGCCCGCAGCCCGCCCGCGCCTCCGGAGGACCACACGTGAACGACGACCGCACCCACTCCTGGCCAGGTCAAGAGCCTGAACCATGGCGTCGTCCGACCCCTGGTGGCCCCCCGCAGCTGGGTACCCCGCCGGGCGGGATGCCGCCCCGGCGGCCGGGACCGCCGCCGCCCGGCTACCGGCCGCCCCAGCAGCAGCGCCCGCAGGGCCGTCCGATGTCCGGGCCGCCTGCCCGCGAGCCCGAGCTGATGACCCATCACGTCCACAACGGGACCGAACCCGGGGAGTTCGAACCGCGCCGGAGACGGATGGACGCCCCGCCGCCGGAATCCGCTCCCGGTGGTGGCGGGCAGGGTGTCGCGCTCACCCCCGCGCAGCGCAAGAAACGCCGCTGGCGCCGGATCCGCCGCACGTCGTATGTCCTTTTCGGACTGTTCGTGGTGGTACCCGCGATCGCCTTCGTGATCACCTATTTCTCCGTCGACGTCCCCTCGCCGACCGACGTGGCCCGCTCGCAGAGCCAGGCCGTCACCTTTCTCTACGCCGACGGCACCGAGATGGGCAAGGACAGCCCGTCCGGGACGAACCGGCAGATCCTCTCCCCGGAACAGATCCCGGACGTGATGAAGCACGCCGCGATCGCCACCGAGGACTCGACGTTCGAGACCAACAGCGGCTTCGACGTCACCGGCATCTTCCGCGCGGTGTACAACCAGGTCACCGGCGGCGACGGCGGTGGTTCCACGATTTCCCAGCAGTACATCAAAAAGGCCACCGACAACGACGCGCCGACCCTGACGCGCAAGTGGACCGAACTCGCCAAGTCCTTCAAGATGAACCAGACGTTCGAGAAGAAGGACATCATCACCGCGTATCTGAACATCATCTACTTCGGGCGCGGGGCGTACGGCGTCGGCGCGGCGTCGCAGGCCTTCTTTCACAAGGACGCCGCCCAGCTGAACGCCTCCGAGGCGGCGCTGCTCGCGGGGCTCATCCAGCAGCCGGGCCGGTCGGAGAACGACAAGGTCGCGCACGACCGGTGGACCACCGCGATGGACCGGATGCTGCAGAACCACTACATCACCCAGGCCGAGCGCGCGTCCGCGCAGTTCCCGACGCCGATCCCGCTCGCGCAGAGCAAGCAGCAGTCCGGCGCGCCGAACCGGTTCATCGCCCAGCAGGTCAGGGACGAACTGGCGGCGCAGGGCATCACCGAGGACAAGTACTACTCGGGCGGCTACAAGGTCCAGACCACCATCGATCCCAAGGCCCAGCAGGCCGCGGAGCAGGCGGTCAAGGAAGGCATGCAGGGCCAGACCGACAACCGCCTGCTGAGCGCGCTCGTCGCCGTCGACCCCAAGACGGGCGGCGTGCTCGCCTACTACGGCGGCGCGGAAACCGTGAAGGGCCCGAACGGCGAGGAGCAGGCCGGACCCGACCGGGCGAACCAGGCCCGCAACCCCGGCTCGTCGATGAAGCCGTTCGACCTCGTCGCGTTCCTCAAGATGGGCAAGGGACTCAACGAAACCTTCGACGGCTCCAACAACCGGGTGTTCGACAACCGGACGATCCGCAACGCCGGGCCGGGCTCCACCTGCGGTCCACAATGTACGGTCGCGAAGGCCATGGAGATCTCGGCCAACACGGTGTTCTACGACATGGTCATGAACAAGACCCATCCGGGCCCGGTGGGGACCGCGGCGCAGGAAGCCGGGATCAAGACCAAGAACGAGGGCGGCCAGTCGACGATCTTCACCGGCGACAACAACATCGCCCTCGGCGGCGGCAAGACCGAGGTGTCGCCCGCAGACATGGCGTCGGCCTACGCGACGTTCGCGGCGGGCGGTGTCCAGCGTGACCGCCACTTCGTCGTGAAGGTGGTCAACTCGCAGAACGAAACCGCGTACGAGGCCAAGACCACGGGCAAGAGCGCCTTCGCGAACGATTCCGACAAGTCCAAGCAGATCGCCGGGAACGTGACGACGTCGCTGAAGCCGGTCATCTCGTTCTCGAAGCTGAACTGCCCGTCAGGGCATGAATGCGCGGGCAAGACCGGCACGCAGCAGTACGCGCCGCAGTCGGGCGACCCGGCGTCGGCGGCCGATTCCAACGCACAGACCTGGATGGTCGGCTACACGCCGTCGGTCTCGGCCGCGGTCTGGGTCGGCGGTGACGGGAACATTCCGCTGCACGACAAGAAGAACCAGCCGATCTTCGGATCGACGATCGCCGCTCCGACGTGGGCGAAGTTCATGCAGCTGTACCTGAACGGCAAGCCGGCGGAACGGTTCGACACGGTCAAGCCGATCGGCGACACGCCAAGCCCGTCGCAGTCGCCGTCGCGGAACCCCGACGACGACAACGACACGACGCCGACGACCACCCCGACGAAGCCGTCCGAGGAGACGACCACTCCGACGCGGCCGTCGCGGCCGAGCCACTCGAAGCCGCACCGGCCCTCGACGTCGACCATCGAGCTGCCGGGAGACGGCGACGACACCTGATCGACAACCACTGCTGAAGGGGGGGGGGGGGGTGTGGGGGGAGTGCCGCGCCTATGATTATTTATGTGGGCTTGTTTTTCTGGGGGGGTGCGTTTATATAAGAGGTGGAGCTTGATTTTTGCTAG
>NZ_JBHYIQ010000004.1:63820-89613 GCF_042739895.1 Amycolatopsis sp. NPDC059021 | reverse complement strand
GCGGGGCTGGTGTGTTGGTGTTTTTTTTGTTTGTTGTCTCTTATATAAAACAAACAACAAAACAAAAATCCTTCGTGTTGGGGGCGTGGGGGGGGTTTTTTGTCCTTCCCCCCCACCCCCCCCCCCCCCTTCACTGTTTTGACCGATCGTGCTATCTTCTGGCCATGCGGTCAGATTCCAAGTCGAGCGGTCCAACTTTCACCGAGCTGGCCAGACGGCGTCAGTTCGTGGACTGCGCGATCGAGGTGATCGCCGAACAGGGGTTCGCCGCGGCGTCGCTGGCGAAGATCGCCGCACGCGCGGGGACGAGCAAGGGGGTGATCTCCTACCACTTCAGCGGCAAGGACGAGCTGCTGGAACAGATCCTGCTCGATGTACTCGCCGATGTCGTCGGGTTCGTCGAGCCCGCGATGGCGGCGGCGACCACGGCGACCGAGAAGCTGACCGCGTATCTCGAGTCCGGCATCGAGTACATGCGGCTGCACCGTGCCCAGTTGCTCGCGCTGCGGCAGATCTTCCCGAACATGCGTGACGCCGACGGCAACCAGCGCTTCGTCAACGAACCCGGCGGAGCCCGGGACCGCTCGATCGAGGAGATCCTCACCGAGGGGCAGCGCACCGGGGAATTCCGCCGGTTCGATCCCACCGTGATGGCTGTGACCATCCGGGCCGCGGTCGACGGCGTCCTCGACCACTGGGCGATGGACCCCGATCTCGACCTGCCCGCCTACACCCGCGAACTCGTTTCGCTGTTCATCCACGCGACCAGGGGGAAAACATGAGTCATTTCGCATTCTGCGTGCCGACCGGTGCCGGACACGTCAATCCGACGCTCGCCGTCGCCTCGGAACTCGTCGCGCGCGGCCATCGCGTCACGTATGCCGCACCGGCGTTCTTCGCCGACCGCATCGCCGAAACCGGCGCCGAGCTGATCGGCTACGAGTCGACGTTCGCGAAGATGTTCACCGAGCCACCGAAGCTCGACCGCGGGGAACTGCCGAAGGTGATGGCGGGGAACCTGGAGGAGACACGGGCGGTGCTGACACAGGTCGCCGAAGGGTTCGGCGACGTACGACCGGATCTCGTCGTGACCGACGCGCCGATCTCCTGGTGGGGACAGTTGCTCGCGGCGCGATGGGATGTGCCGCGGGTGCTGAGCTGGCCGCACCTGGTGAGCAACGAGCACTGGGCGATGACGAACTACATCGAGGTCGACCTGCACGACCCACTGATCCTGCACACGATCGAGCAGGCGGCCCGCCTGGCCGCCCGCGACGGTCTCGACGGGGCGGACATGATCAACGGGACCGGTGCCGCCGCGAACCTGGTGTTCCTGCCGCGTGCGTTCCAGTTCGCCGGGGACACGTTCACCGAACACCACTTCGTCGGCCCCGCACTGGGCGAGCGCGCGTTCCAGGGCAACTGGGAGCCGCCCGCGTCCGGTCGCGACGTGCTGCTCGTGTCGTTCGGCACCGCGTACAACAACGAGCCCGAGTTCTACCGGACCTGTCTGAAGGCGTTCGCCGAGACCCGCTTGCACGTGGTACTCGTGACCGGCGAGCAGGTCGACCACGCGTCGCTCGGCGAAGTGCCCGAGCATGTCGAACTGCACAAATCCGTGCCACAGCTGAGCGTGCTGCGGCACGCGAAGGCGTTCGTCACGCACGCCGGAATGGGTTCGACCATGGAGTCGCTGAGTTTCGGCGTGCCGATGGTGGCGGTGCCCCAGGTCGGCGAGCAGCGCGCGAACGCCGACCGGATCGCCGAACTCGGCCTCGGCAAACACCTTCCGCCCGCCGACGTGACGGTGCACAGCCTTCGCGACGCCGTTTTGTCCATTGTGGACAACGCCGAGATCGCCGCGAACCTGAAGACCATGCAAGGAGAAATCGCCGCCGCCGGAGGCGCCCCGGCCGCGGCCGACGTCCTCGAAGGGCTGTGCTGAAGGGGACGTTCCTCGCATCGCATGAGCTGAAAGTCCCCTTCAGCTCATGTCATGAGACGAAAGTCCCCTTCAGCCGCACGACGCGACGTTCCTTTCCGGCGAGGTGCGCGGCTTCGATGACACGCAACGCTTCGACGGCCTCGGCCGCGTCGACCGGGTACGGGGCGCCGTCACGAACGGCGTCTCGTACCTGCGCGTAGAAGTCCTCGTAGCGGCCGACCTCGGTGGGCACGATCTCGACGTCGTCGTTCACGCCGAGGGTGCCCGCGTCGGCTTCGGGCTCGACACCCCAGCCGTCACCACCCGGGCGCAGGCCCGCCTTGATCTGCGGCTCTTGGACGTCGAGGCCGTATTTGGTGAACGTCGCCTTGTCGCCGAGTACCCGGAACCGCGGGTTTCGGGTTCCGGCCAGCGCCGAAGACCACAGGTGCGAGCGGACGCCGTTGACGTGGTGCAGCGCGACGAAGACGTCGTCGTCGACCTGGACCCCGGCGCGTCGGCGGTCGACCTCGGCGTAGACCTCGGCGACCGGGCCGAACAGCTGCAGGGCCTGGTCGACGATGTGCGCGCCGAGGTCGTAGAGCAGCCCGCCCGCCTCGGCCGGATCGCCGAACTCGCGCCAGTTGTCCTTGGGCTTCGGCACCCACCGGTCGTAGCGGGACTCGAAGCGGAAGACGTCGCCGAGCCGCCCGGAATCGAGCACCCCACGCACGGTGAGGAAGTCGGAGTCGAAGCGGCGGTTCTGGAACACCGTGAGCCCGACGCCCGACACCTTCGCCGCGGCGACAACCCGTTCGGCCTCGGCCGCGGTGGGCGCGAACGGCTTGTCCACCACCACGGGTTTCCCGGCCTCGATCGCCCGCAACGCGAGCGGGACGTGGGTGCGGTTCGGCGTGCTGACCACGACCAGGTCCAGCTCGTCGACGCGCGAAAACAACGCGTCCGCGTCCGGGACGACGTCGGCTCCGGGATGGTCGGCCCGCGCCTGCGCGGCGCGTTCCGGATTTCCGGTGACGATCAGCGCGGGGGTCAGCCCCGATGTCGCCGCGACGAGCGGAGCGTGGAACACGCGACCGCCGATGCCGTAGCCGAGGATCCCGACGCGCAAATCAGCCATGCCCCAATTAAACAACAGTGTTGCTAAATTGGCCAGCGTGGTGGATACCGGGGTCAACCTGCGCGGGCTGCGCCAGCACAACCGCGCACTGCTGCTCACGCACATCCTGCGCGCGGGTGGGCTGAGCCGCGTCGAGCTCGCCGAGCGCACCGGACTGACCCAGCAGGCGGTGTCGAAGATCGTCCCCGAGCTGGTCGGCGGCGGACTGCTCGACGAGGAACGCCAGCCCGCGAGCGGAGTCGGCAAACCCCGCACGCTCCTGCGGATCCGTGCGCACGCCCGGCACGCGCTCGGCGCCCGGCTCGACCGCGACGAGTTCCACGTCCTGCGCGCGGATCTGACCGGCGCGGTCGAGGCGTCGATCGGCAGGCCGCTACCCCGGGGTTTCACCCCCGAACAAGCCGTCACCGCGATCGCCGACGCGACCCGGGAACTCACCGCAGGGGTCGACGGCGTACTCGGCCTCGGGATCGGCGCTGTCGGTCCGCTCGACCACGACGCCGGAGTCGTGCGCGACGCGACCAACATGCCCGGCTGGCACGACATCCCGTTGCGCGATCTCCTCGCCGAGCGGACCGGGCTGCCGGTGACGCTGGACAAGAACACCAACACCGCCGCGTTCGCGCGGAACTGGCCGCACGGGGACAACACGGCGACGGCGGTGGTGCTGGTGGGCACCGGCATCGGCGTCGGGCTGCTCATCGACGGCAGGCTCTATCGCGGACCACGCACGAACGCGGGCGAGTTCGGGCACACCACGCTGGCCTTCGACGGGCCGCGCTGCGGCTGCGGACGCCGTGGCTGCGTCGAAGTCCTCCACAACACCGCGCCGGACACCGAGACCGCGGCGGGCCTGCTCGGCGTCGGGCTCGCCGATCTGGTCCAGGTCCTCGACCTCGAACGGATCGTGCTGGCGGGACGCGCGGTGCGGGCCGCGCCGGAGGTCTACCGCGACGCCGTCCTCGCCCGGCTGGGGGAGCTGTTGCCGCTGCCGCGATGGCAGCGCATCGAGGTCGAAGTGGACGGCCTCGGCGAGGAAATCGTGTCACTCGGCGCCGCCGCGGAAGTGCTGTCGAAGTTCTTCGTGGACCCAAGATGACATGGCTGTGACTTACCGACCGGTACCATCCGCGACGTGTCCGAGCAGACCACCGCCCCAGAGCCCGAAGCGGCTCCGGCCACGCTCTCCTTCCGGGATCGGGTGATCCCGAGCCGGACCGATCCGATGGTCGCCGCGGTGACGAGACCGCTGGGCGGGCCGCTCGGGGACCACGCGGCCGTCGGCAGGCACTGGTTCTGGTCGCCGCAGCGGGTCGGGCTGCTGCTGGCCGTGCTCGCGCTGGTGCTGTGCTGGTTCGGCAAGGCCTCGTGCATCCAGCAGTACACCGACGGCGCGGGCACCACCCAGCTCGACTGGCGTTCGGGCCGCCCGTTCGTCGCGATGTGCTACTCCGACGTCGTCCCGCTCTATTCGTCCGAGCACCTCAACGATCCGGACGCGTTCCCCTACACGTCGTCGTGGTCGGAAAACACCCAAACCGCGGAGAACGGCACGCGGTACATGGAGTATCCGGTCGTCACCGGACTGTTCCAGTGGGCCAACGCGCGACTGGCCGACGGCTGGCTCTCGGTGGCCAACGCGGGCTGGCTCCCCGGCGCGCTGCCGGTGGCGGTGTACTTCAACCTCGTCGCGTTCTGGCTCGCGCTCGCCTGGCTGGTGACGGTGTGGGCGACCGGGCGCGTCGCGAGACGACGGCCGTGGGACGCCGCGCTGGTGGCGATCTCCCCGCTCGTGCTGGTGCACGCGTTCACCAACTTCGACGCCATCGCGACCGCGTTCACCGCGGCCGGCCTGCTGGCCTGGTCACGCAAGCGACCGTGGCTGACCGGGCTGCTGCTCGGCATCGGCGCGGCCGCGAAGCTGTATCCGTTGTTCCTGCTCGGTGTGTTGTTCGTGCTGTGCCTGCGCGCGGGCAGACTCCGCGAATGGAGCCGCGCGGCCGGGGTCACGGTCGCGACCTGGCTGGTGATCAACGTGCCGTTCCTGCTGTTCGCGACCCGTGGCTGGGAGGAGTTCTTCCGGCTCAATACCCTGCGGCCGATGGACCCGGACTCGATCTACAACGTCATCGGGTACTTCACCGGCTGGGCCGGCTTCGACGGCATCCTCCAAAAAGGACAGAATCCGGTCTGGCTCAACGCCGTCGTCGCGGTCCTGTTCCTCGCCTGTTGTGCCGGGCTCGCCTACGTGGCGCTCACCGCGCCGCGGCGCCCGCGCGTCGGCCAGCTCGCGTTCCTCGTGGTGGCCGCGTTCCTGCTGACGAACAAGGTGTGGAGCCCGCAGTATTCACTGTGGCTCGTGCCGCTGGCCGTGCTGGCGATCCCGCGCTGGCGGCTGCTGCTCGGCTGGATGGTGCTCGACGCGCTGGTGTGGGCGCCGCGGATGTTCTACTACCTCGGCGTCGACCACAAGGGCCTGCCGGAAAGCTGGTTCCTCGGCACGGTGATCGTGCGGGACCTCGCCGTCGCCGGGCTGTGTGTGCTGGTGCTGCGGGAGATCTACCGGCCTTCGCGGGATCTGGTGCGGCTGGCCGGGGACGACGACCCCGCCGGCGGCGTGCTCGACGGCGCCCGGGACCGTTTCAGGTCCGGCGGCGCACACCGGGCCCAGGCCGTTCCCACGGGTTGAGCCGCACCGAGGGACGCCTTCAGTGCGTTGGCCGCACCGAGGGACGCCCTCGTCGCATCGAACGCACCCAGGGCGTCCCTCGGTGTGGCTCCGTGCTCGGATTCGCTCAGGCGGTGAGGGCCTTGCGCAGGTAGGCGATGTCGGCGGCCTGGCCGTCGCCCGGGGTCTCGACCACCACCGGCGCGCCCGCGTCCCTGGCCACGGCGACCAGCACGTCGGGGTCGATCGTGCCGTCGCCGCCGACGACATTGGCGTGCCGGTCGCGGGTGGAGCCGAACTCGTCGCGGGAGTTGTTGAGGTGCACGAGGTCGATCCGGCCGGTGATGGCCTTGATCTTCTCGACGGCTTCGGCGAGGTCCCAGCCAGCGGCGTACGCGTGGCAGGTGTCGAAGCAGAACCCCGCGCCGAACTCGCCGACCTTGTCCCACAGCCGCGCGATCGTGTCGAGGTCGCGGGTCATCGCGTTGTCGCCGCCCGCGGTGTTCTCGATCAGGATCGGCACCGCGAACCCGCCCTTTTCGGCCTCGCGTTCGAACAGCTTGCGCCAGTTCACCAGGCCCTCTTCGACGTCCTCGCCGTCACGGACGTGGCCGCCGTGCACGATCAGCCCCTTCGCGCCGATCGCGGCCGCGCCGTTCGCGTGCTGCGTGACGTTCTTGCGCGAGGGGATGCGGATCTTGTTGTTCAGCGAGGCGACGTTGATGAGGTACGGCGCGTGGATGAACACCTCGACCGGGTGAGCCTTGATCTCCTCGCCGAGCGGATGCGGCTTCGGAGCCTTCCAGCCCTGCGGGTCGGAAAGGAAGAACTGGACGACGTCGGCTTCGCGTTCGGCGACCGCGGCCAGCGGATCGTCGTCACGGACATGGGCGCCAATCTGCATGCGCAGCACGCTACTCCGGCTGAACCTTGCCCCTTCAGCCCCAGTTGGTGACGCTCGTGGAGTACCGTGAGCGCGTTCCGTGATCCACGTTGGCTGAAGGGCCGGAGGCGACTCTATGGGGAAGAACGCGCGCCGGATCACCGTACTGGGATTCGCCACGGCCATGGCGGGCGCGCTCGCCTTCCCTGGCCAGGCGTCCGCGGCGGATAAACCGGATCCGACGCTCGGGGGCGACTGCGCGGCCACGCTGCAGAACGGCAAGCAGGGATCCGGGCTCACGCTGGACGCCGGAGCGCCGCTCGCCGCGCCGGGCGCGCTCACCGTGGGGCTGGACTCGACGTCGAAGGCCAAGGACGGCAAGAACCCCTTGCTGACGCTCCCGGTCGGCGACACCGTCAAGGCGTTGCGCGTCGGCGAGGTCCCGGCCGTCGGCGACCTGGCCGCCAAGGGCGTGTGCCCGGCCGGACAGGGACTGGTCAACACCGTCGGGGACACGACACAGGGCCTCCTGCGCGGAGTGACCCAGCCGCCCGGCCCGACGCCGCCCGGCCCCCAACCACCTGGCCCGCAGCCGCCCAGCCCGAAGCCACCGGCGCCCCCGGTGCCGCCCGGCCCTGGCAATCCGGGATCGAACCCCGGCAACCACCTCGACCCGGTCGTGGTCGGCCCCGGCGGTGCCGGTGGTCCCGGCGGCATCGGCGACTCGATCGCCGGCCTCGGCGCCGGGCTCGTGCTGCCCGCGAACTTCAGCCAGGCGCCGGTGATCACCCAGGTCGTCCCCGGGCAGGTCCCGGACGCCCATGTGCCGACTGTCGACCAGAAACCGGGCACCGCGCAGGCGCTGCCGACCGCGATGCCGCCGGCGAAGCTGCCGATGTTGCTCGCCGTGCTCGCCCTGGCCGTCGTCGCGGCCGCGCTGGTCCGGGCGTGGATCCGCCGTAAACCCGCGTAGCCCCTTTCGATCACCGCCTGTGACGCCCGTTTCCACTCGAATGCGCGAAAGCTTCGGGGAAGCGGGCGTCACTCGTCTTCGTTACCGTCGTTGTCCTGGGTGAGAACCGACGGCGGGGAAAGGGACCGGCCATGCAGAGTCGTGTACGGAGGGCAACCGCGGTAGGCGCGTCCGCCTTCGTTCTCGCTGGTTCGGCCGCGCTGGCGATGCCCGGCACGGCGGCCGCCGAAACCCAGACCGTCCCGTGTGGCAGCTCGGTCACCGCGAAGCCGGGCGACACGATCTTCGGCACCACTCCGCTGCTCGGCATCCCGCTCAACCTGGGCGTCGTCGGCCAGGTCTCGGGCGTGCTGACCGGCACGATCAACGCCGTCCTCGGCACCGTCTGCAGGGTGACCGTGACGGTGGTGAACACCGTGGTCTCGCCGGTCCCGGTGGTCGGCGCGCCCGCGGCGAGCGCGATCAACCAGGGCGTTTCCGGGGTCACGAACGGCGCGAGCCAGGCACTCGCCGGCGGCGGCAAGCCCGCGCCCGAGAAGCCCGCGCCCGGCTCACCGCCGCCGCAGCAGGGCGGCCCCGGCAGCCCCGGCGCGCCCGCGCAGGGTGGCCCGCAGCAAGGGGCGATGCCCATCCCGGACGCGAACAGCCCCGTTCTGTCCGGCGCGTACTCACCGAGTTTCGGCGGGCTGCCGTTCGCGTTCTCCACCGGTTACGCGCCGATGCGGGACTACAGCGATATCCCGGCCGCGATGGCCGGGCTGTTCTCCCCGGCACCCGGCCTCCGCTACGGCAGCCAGATCCCCGGCTACGCCCCGCAGTACGGCCTGCCGGAACAACAACAGAACGGCGGCTCGGCCGAAGTCCAGAACGCGGGACAGGCCGTGGCGCTGCCGAACTCCGGTGGCGGCTTCACGAATGGCGCAGGATTACCCGTGCTCATCGCGGTCCTGGCACTCTCCGGAGTCAGCGCGGGCCTGGTGCGCACCTGGGTGCTCCGCCGAATGGCCGCTACTCATTAGCCCGACCGCCGAGTATCTTTCCAGGGAATCACTCGTTGACCCTGTTGCCATCGACGACGCCCACGGACCCCGGAGGACAGCGCTCGTGCGGAAACTCCCCACCTGGCAGACGACCCGCAAAGCACTGACCGCCACCGCACTCGCCGCGTTCGTGACCGGCGGCGTGTTCCTCTCCTCCGGCACCGCGTCCGCGGCGACCACGCTCGCGGATTCCTGCGCCGGTTCGGTCAACGGCGGCATGGGCGACTCGGTCGCGGTGAAGGGCGCCGGTTTCGCCGACGTCGTGCGGACGGCGGCGAAGCGCAACGAGATCTTCCTGCACCTCAACGGTGTCGACCCGGACGGACTGGCCAGGGCGATCAGCGGCAAGGTGCTGACCGTCGGCTCGGTCCCGCAGTCCGCTGGCGGCTCGATCGCCGGTAGCGACATGGCCGGGCCCGTCCTCGACGCGCTGCAGAACGAGTGGGGCCTTGGCGAGAGCGCGCTCGGCACCAAGGCGAAGACACTGCAGTACATCAGGGAAGGCGTCTCGAACAGCTGCAAGCTGACGACGCTGGCCACGAACTACGTGGCGCCGAGCACGCCGCGGTCCGACCCCTCGCAGGGATCGCAGCCCGGCCGGGGCGGCACCAGCACCGCGCCGAACGGCGGCTCGAACCTGTCGAACCTGCTCCCCGGCGGCCAGACCGGCACCGCGCCGCAGCGCGACTACAGCGGTATCCCCACCGCGACGCCGGGCGTCGCGGTCGCGCCGGGCGTGCGCTACCCGTCGAACGGGACGCTGCCGGGTGACGGCTCGGCACCGCAGTTCGGCCAGGGCCAGGACGGCAGCAGCGGTCAGGGCGCCGACATCCGCAACGCGGGCAACGCCGAATCGCTCGCTTCGTCGAACACGGCCAACAACGTCCAGTTGCCGATGCTGCTCGCGGTGATCGTGCTGGCCGGCGTCACCGCCGGGCTGGTCCGGACCTGGGTGCTGCGCCGCACGAGCTGAGCCCCGCGCACCCTGCGCGCGGAACTGTCGGTACCCGTAGGTACGCTCTACCCCGACATACCCTCCTGCCATGGAACGTCCATGGCCGCGAGCCCATAGGAGGTGAGTGGTTGTGTCACGCCATTACGAGGTAATGGTCATCCTGGACCCCACGCTCGACGAGCGTACGGTGGCTCCCACCCTGGACAACTTCCTCAACGTGATCCGCACTTCGGGCGGCAGCGTGGAGAAGGTCGACGTCTGGGGCCGCCGTCGCCTCTCGTACGAGATCAAGAAGCACGCCGAGGGCATCTACGCCCTGCTGGACCTGAACTCCTCGGCCGACGCCGTCAAGGAGCTCGACCGCCAGCTCTCGCTGCAGGAAACCGTCCTGCGGACCAAGGTCATGCGCCGCGAGGTCAAGCGCGCCGCGGCCAAGCCCGCCGCCGCCAAGGCCTGAGCCGAAGGGAACAACCCCCGATGGCTGGAGACACCGTCATCACGGTGATCGGCAACCTCACGTCCGACCCGGAGCTCCGCTTCACCCCGTCCGGCGCGGCGGTCGCGAACTTCACGGTCGCGTCCACGCCCCGCACGCTCGACCGGCAGACCGGCGAGTGGAAGGACGGCGAGGCGCTGTTCCTGCGCTGCAACATCTGGCGCCAGGCGGCGGAGAACGTCGCCGAGTCGCTGACCCGCGGCGCGCGGGTGGTCGTGCAGGGCAGGCTCAAGCAGCGGTCCTTCGAGACCAAGGAAGGCGAGAAGCGCACCGTCGTGGAGCTCGAGGTCGACGAGATCGGCCCCTCCCTGCGGTACGCCACGGCCAAGGTGAACAAGGTCAGCCGCGGCGGCGGTGGTGGCGGCGGCTTCGGCGGCGCCCCCTCCGGTGGCGGCGGTGGCGGCGCGCCCGCCGACGACCCGTGGGGCTCGGCCCCGCCCGCCAGCAGCGGTGGCGGCGGCTTCTCCGACGAGCCGCCCTTCTGATCGGTGCCGCATCGCGGGCCGGACGGCCCCGGCGAGCGCCTGAAGCGAGATACGCAACCAAACGTGAAATTTCCAGGAGTACACAGTGGCCAAGCCACCCATTCGTAAGCCCAAGAAGAAGGTCTGCGTGTTCTGCAAGGCCGAGAAGAAGGGCCGTCCGGAACTGATCGACTACAAGGACACGAACCTGCTGCGGAAGTACATCTCCGACCGCGGCAAGATCCGTGCCCGCCGGGTCACCGGCAACTGCAGCCAGCACCAGCGGGACATCGCCATCGCGGTGAAGAACTCGCGCGAGATGGCGCTGCTGCCCTACACGTCGACCGCGCGCTGAGGGAGCTGAGTCATGGCGAAGATCATTCTCACCACCGACGTGGCGAACCTCGGCGGCCCCGGCGACATCGTCGAGGTCAAGGACGGGTACGCCCGTAACTACCTGCTCCCGCGTGGCTACGCGATCGTGGCCACCAAGGGCGCCGAGAAGAACGTGCGGACCATCAAGCGGGCGCAGGAGAGCCGTCGCATCCGCGACCTCGACCACGCCAAGGAGATCAAGGCGACGCTGGAGGGCCTCGGCGCCATCCAGCTGTCGGCCAAGGCGGCCGAGGGCTCCAAGAAGCTCTTCGGCTCGGTCACCACGACCGACATCATCGACGCGATCAAGGCCGCCGGCGGTCCGCTGCTGGACAAGCGCGTCATCGAACTGCGTGAGCACATCAAGACCGTGGGCAAGCACTCCGCCACGGCCCGGCTGCACCCGCAGGTGAAGGTCGACGTGCGGCTCGAGGTCAAGGCCGCCAAGTAAGGCCGAAACCCGCACCTTGCCGTGAAGGCGGGACGCTTCCCCAGCGGGAGCGTCCCGCCTTCACGCGTTTCGGGAACCCGGCGCCGTACGGACACGTCCGAGTGAGGACAGCTCGGCTTGACTGCGGTTTACTGCACTGATCAGACTCGATATTGCGCATGGGGACGCAAAGGGGATGTAGCGAACGATGCCTGACGGGTACGACAGCAACGCCGAGCAGCGGCGCCAGGAAAAGATCAGCATGGACGCGCCGAAGACCTCGGCGACTCCGGCCACCGGTGGCGGCGGAGGCGGATTCTCCTTCGACAAGGACAAGATCGACGGCGTCATCAAGAAGTGGGAGGACCTGCGAACCCAGCTCAAGAACGACGCCGCCGACGCGAACCTGATGGCGAACGTCAAGGCGCCCGGCAAGGAGTTCGCGAGCGGCGACTGGGAGAAGCTGGCGAACCCGTCCGGCAAGGCGTTCCTCGAGCAGAACGAGAAGATGCAGGAGTACGTCAAGAACTACATCGACGCCCTGCTCGACGCGAAGAAGAAGATCACCACCAAGGAAGCCGACACCCAGGCGGACATCTCGAAGGCGGGCAAGCAATGAGTCGTCGTCCTTTGCTGTTCGTCGTCGCCGCGGCTGCGCTCACCGTCGCGGGCTGTTCGGGTACCACCGGCGGCACCGCTTCGCCCGCTCCCGCGTCAGCGACGGATTCCAACACCGGCGGATCCGGCGGCGGTTCCGCCCCGAAGGTCCCGGCGCCGCTGAACGTGTCGTCGATCCAGAGCAACGCCTGCGCCACGCTGTCGTCGGCGAAGGTGAGCCAGCTGAAGCTGTCCCCGGGGACCCCGCGCACCGGCTCCGCCGGACCGTCCTGCACGTTCACCTACGCCGACGACCACGGCAACCAGATCGACGTGTCGACCGTGACGGCCAACAAGAACGGGCTGAGCGACGTCTACGACACGAAGGCGAACGACGAGTACTTCGAGCCGACGCAGATCGCCGGCTACCCGGCGGTCTACGCGGCGGCGCTGGACCACCGCGGCAAGGGCAAATGCGGGCTGTTCGTCGGGGTCACCGACCAGCTGTCGGTGAACATCCTCGCCCAGCTCGACAACGGCGCGGACGCGAAGACGCCCTGCCCGGTGGTGGCGAAGGTCGGCGAAGCGATCGTCCAGACGTTGAAGGAAGGCTGAGCCATGGTGTTGTTCCTGATCCCGATCGTCGCCGGGTTCTCGGCGTACAACATGGCGACCACGCACTCGAACAACTACGAGTCGGCGCAGGGCGATCGCAAGATCAACTGTTACGACATCTGGGAGAAGATCTACACCGGCCCCGGCCCGAAGTCGATCGAAGACGGCCAGGGCGCGGCCAACCGGCTCAAGGGGTCCTACCAGGACCGCCTGACCACGATCGACCAGCTGGCCAAGGAGATGGACGCCGCATGGACGGGCCAGGGATCCGAGGCCGCCCAGCAGGCGGGCGCGCATCCGCTGCGTACGTGGATGGACGACTCCGGCAAGAAGCTGACCGACAGCGACAAGTACCTCGGCGAGCAGCACACGGCGTTCACCACGGTGAGGGCCAAGGTGGTCCAGGTGCCGAAGGATCCGCCGAAGAACAACCTGCTGAACTCGATCACGCCGTGGACCACCGACACCGACCGGGCCATCCGCGACTACAACCGCAACGGCCAGGCGAACGTCGACGCGTTCAACGAGTACTTCAAGGCGAGCAACACCAACGGCCAGAAGATGCCGACGTACAGCGCGCTGGAGGGCCAGCAGCGCAATGTCAAGGTCGATCCCGGCAAGGACGACGGCAAGAAGAAACCGGGCGACGACGGCAAGAACCCGCCCGGCGGCATCAACGTGCCCCCTGGCGGCAGCGTGCCGCCCGGTGGCATGCCTCCCGGCGGTATCGGGGTTCCGCCCGGCGGCACGCCGAACATCCCCGGCGGCGGCTTCAAACCGGGTGACATGCCGAAGATCCCGGGCAGCGACTACCAGCGGCCGGACATCCCCGGCTACAAGCCGAACATCCCCGGTGGGGACTACCAGCCGCCGAAGGTGCCGAGCTGGGACGACCACACCGGCGCGTCCGGCTTCACCCCGCCCAAGATCCCCGGGAGCAACTTCGGCGGGGGCGGCGGCGGGTTCGGGCCCGGCGGCACCGGCGGGGTCGACATCCCCGGCGGTGGCTTCGGCCCCGGCGGGTCGGATTCCGGTTTCGGGCCGGGCGGCGTCGGCTTCGGTCCCGGCGGCAGCGCGAGCGGGGCCGCGATCCCCGGCAGCGGCGCGGCGGGCGCCGGGGCCGGTGGCGGGGCGGCCGGAGCGGGTGCCGCGGGCGCGGCAGGCGCGGGCCGGGGTGCCACCGGAATGGGGGGCATGGGCGGTATGGGCCACGGCGCCAAGGGCAAGGGCGGCGAGGACGAGGAGCGCAGCTCGAAGTTCCTGCTCGGGGACGACCCCAACGAGATCTTCGGTACCGACGAGCTGACCGCGCCGCCCGTCATCGGCGAGTGAAGCACCCGGCTTGCCGGGCGCGTGCCAAGATGAGCGCGCCCGGCCGTGGCCGGATGCCCGCAGACACGTACTAGGGGGAACCACCGGTGCTGGACAAGCAGGTCACGATCACGACCGGCACCCTGATCAACCTGATCCGCCGCCGCGGTGGCGAGCCGCATCTGATCCTCGCCGAGGTGCCGACCTGGTACAGCGACGAAGCCCAGCGCGGCGAGGACGAGCGCACCAACGCCGAACTCGCCGAGCAGGGGCTCTTCGGGCCACGCGGGATGCATCCCGGGTTCGTCGCGACGCTGGAGGCGGTGGCGCGGCCGCAGCTGGAGTACTACGGCTGGATCGACGGGGGCTACGACGGCAAGTCGCTGAGCTACTCGCTGCTCGCGGGCAGCGCCGGCGGCGAAGGGTTCGTGCTGGCCAAGCACGGCGAATACGACCAGGTCGTGCTCGCCTCGCTGCACCCCGGCGAGGCGCTGGAGGGTTTCCTCGGGCAGATCCCCAAGCTCGCCCCCGGCCGGGGCCGCGCGATGGCGGTGCCGAAGAGCGAACTGGACTCTTCGGGCGGCTCCGTGAGCGCCCAGGACGACGGGTACGCGGTGCTGCGCAGCGACCGGCCGAGCGCGGCCGGACAGGAGGCCGAAGAGCTTCGCCGCATTCTCGCGTTACGCCGAATGGGGAGTGGAAGCCTGTACGTCGCGGTGCGGAACCGCAGTGGGAGCAGGCAGCGGATCGAACGCCCGGTGAACTACATCGATACCTCGGAAGGCCGCTGGCTGACCGAAGAGGTACCGGGGCGTGGCGAGCCCCGCATCGCCTTCACCCCGGCCGACCAGCAGGTTCTCGGCGAGCGGTTACGCAGCGCACAGAGCAGGCTCGGCGCGGGCTGAGTACCACCTCCGTTCAGCCCACCGGGTCATCGCTCTACGCTCCGTAGTATTCATCCACAGGTGACGGTGTCCACAGGGGCTCCCGGTCCCCGCGACACGCCGACCAACGGACTTTTCGCGACACGCCGTACGAGTTTTCGTGAAGTTCTCCACAGCTTTCCCACAGGGTCTGACCTGCGACTTTGCCGAGTTGCCCCAACTTTGTCCCCAAGTTGCCCACAGGCTCACGGCTACCTGTGACTGATTGCCCCCATCCATCCCCAAGTTGTCCACAGGACGGTCCCCAACCGAAATTGCGTTGCTCCTTCCGGGGGTTCTACGGTTGCCCGCCGGGTCGGCACGCACGGTGGTCTCCAGCGGTGTTCGCGGCGTTTCTGCGCCGCGGGAACCCGCCGGGGGGACATGATCTGGACAGGCACCGTGGCCGGCTGGGAAAGCAGGGGAAGATCCGGCATAATCGAACTACTGTTCGAGCGATGAGGAGGTGTCCGCAGCGGTGGCGCTGACCGACGACCGCGGTCCGATGTACGCGGATTCGGACCCGGGGCCGGCCGATCCCGGCCCCCGGCCTGGCGAGTTCGACCGCCAGCCGCCGCAGGACATCGCGGCCGAACAATCCGTGCTCGGCGGCATGCTGCTGTCCAAGGACGCGGTCGCGGACGTCATCGAGGCGCTCGGCCCCGACGACTTCTACCGGCCCGCGCACCAGGCCATCTACGACTGCATCCTCGACCTCTACGGCCGCGGCGAGCCCGCCGACCCGATCACCATCTCGGCCGAGCTGGAGCGCCGCGGCGAACTGGGCAGGGTCGGCGGCGCGCCGTACCTGCACACGCTGATCGCGATGGTGCCGACGGCGGCCAACGCCGGGTACTACGCCGAGATCGTCGCGGAGAAGGCGGTGCTGCGCCGCCTTGTCGAGGCGGGCACCCGGATCGTGCAGTACGGCTACGGGGCCGCGGCCGCGGACGGGGCGAACATCGACGAGGTCGTCGACCGCGCGCAGGCCGCGATCTACGACGTCACCGAGCGGCGTACCAGCGAGGACTACGTCGCGCTGGAAGACCTGCTCCAGCCGACGATGGACGAGATCGACGCGATCGCGTCGCGCGGCGGGCAGGCGCAGGGCATTCCGACCGGCTTCGCCGACTTCGACGAGCTGACCAACGGCCTGCACCCCGGTCAGATGATCATCGTCGCGGCCCGGCCCGGTGTCGGTAAGTCGACACTCGGCCTGGACTTCGCGCGATCGGCGTCGATCAAGCACGGCATGACCAGCGTCATCTTCTCGCTGGAAATGAGCCGTACCGAGATCGTCATGCGCATGCTCTCGGCGGAGGCGCGCATCCGCCTCGCCGACATGCGCGGTGGCAAGATGTCCGACGACGACTGGACGCGGCTGGCCCGGCGGATGAGCGAGGTCTCCGAGGCGCCGCTGTTCGTCGACGACTCGCCCAACATGACGATGATGGAGATCCGCGCGAAGGCCCGGCGGCTGAAGCAGCGGCACGACCTGAAGCTCGTCGTCCTCGACTACCTGCAGCTGATGACGTCGGGCAAGCGCGTCGAGTCGCGGCAGCAGGAGGTCTCGGAGTTCTCGCGGCAGATGAAGCTGCTGGCCAAGGAGATCGAGGTCCCGGTGATCGCGATCAGCCAGCTGAACCGTGGTCCGGAGCAGCGGACGGACAAGCGCCCGATCCTGTCCGACCTGCGTGAGTCCGGTTCGCTGGAGCAGGACGCCGACCTCGTCATCCTGGTCAACCGCCCCGACGCCTGGGAGCGGGACGACCCGCGCGCCGGCGAGGCCGACCTGATCATCGCGAAGCACCGTGCCGGTCCGACGGCGACCATCACCGTCGCGCACCAGCTGCACTACAGCCGCTTCGCCGACCTCGCCCACGACTGAGCCGGCACAGCGCCTCCGTCGGTCACGGTCGGCTTGTCTGCCGTCAGCACAAGGTGCTGGCTGCTCGCACTTCGCTGAGTGCTTGCCGCGCGAGTTCACCGAAGTCGTCGCTGGTGGCCGTGTCGCTCCAGCGGTCGTAGGCGATCTTCCAGGCGAGCGCGCCCAGCTCCGCGGCCACGCGTGAGGTCAGTTCGGGGACTCCTCGGCGCTTGAGAGCGTCGATCATCGACGCGGTGAGGCTGAGTCCCTTCAACGCCTCGCGCTCCCGCAATTCCGGGTTGGCGTCGATCACCGCCGACCTCCGGGCGCCGAACTCGCGACGATCGGGTGTGAAGGCTTCCTTCCCGATCACGTCCAGGGCATGAGCCACCGCTTCGAGCGGGCCTGCCGCGGCCGGCGCCGCGTCGATCCCGGCGGCGACCAGTCCCGTCATCGTGCCCCCGCCGAAGAGCACCTCCCGCTTGTCCGGGAAATGACGGAAGAAGGTGCTCTTCGTGAGCCCGGCACGCTCCGCGATCTCGATCACCGTCGTGTTCTCGTAGCCCCGCTCCTCGAACAGTTCAAGGGCAGCGACGACGAGCCGCTCGGATGCGTGGGGTTGCCAGCGAGCCATGGCACCAGGGTACGGGACATGGTCCCGTCACGAGGTGTACGGTGATGGGACCAAGTCCCGTCACGGTCCTTCGCAGTCGAGATGGCCGGCCGGAACGCGGGCCAGCACACCGATTCCACGAACAGGAGATGTCCGATATGGGCAGGTACGAGGACAAGAAGATCGTGATTACGGGAGGCAGCAGTGGTCTGGGTCTGGCCACCGCGAGATCGCTCGTGGACGAGGGAGCGCGGGTACTGATCACCGGACGCAATCAGGACAAGCTGGATGCCGCCCGCGATCAGCTCGGCAAGAACGCGATCGCGGTCCGCAGCGACGCGGCCTCGTTGTCCGACATCGACGCGCTGGCCGACCGGGTGCGGGTCGAGTTCGGCACGGTCGACGCCCTGTTCGCCAATGCCGGTGTCAGCGTTTCCGCCCCGTTCGAGGCGACGAGCGAGGAACTGTTCGACCACCTGCTGACCGTCAACGCCAAAGGCCCGTACTTCACGGTGCAGAAACTCGCTCCGCTGCTGACGGAGGGCAGCGGCGTGGTGCTCACCACCTCGGTCGTCAACGTGATCGGCTTGCCGATGCACAGCGCATACGCGGCCAGCAAGGCAGCACTGCGCTCGATGACCCGCAGTTTGGCCCGGGAACTGCTCACTCGGAAGATCCGCGTCAACGCGGTGAGCCCCGGCCCGATCGACACCGGCATCCTGGCGAAGCCGATGTCCCAGGATGCCGCGGAACGGGTGAAGGCGTTCACCGCGCAGATCCCCATGCTGCGTTTGGGAACGCCGGCCGAAGTCACCAAGGCGGCGCTGTTCCTCGCGTTCGACGCCACCTACACCACCGGTGCCGAACTCGCCGTGGACGGCGGGGGCACTCAGCTCTGACCCGCAACCCCCGGTCACGCGATTCGATGGCCCTGCAGGTCAGCTTCGCACCGCGGTGGCCGCCAAGGTGGCGTACTGCATCGTGAAGCCGCCCCCGAGTGCGTCGATCGCGGCGCCGACTTCGGCGAGCACCTCCGCCTGTTTCTCCGGCGCTAGCCAGGTGAGGCCGCCGGTGGTGGGCAACAGGTCCAGCCACTCGGCGCGGGTGTACGGCCGCTCCCAGTCGAATCGCCACTGCTCGGGTTCGCCGAACCCGCCCGCCTTGCGAAATCCGTCGGCGGCAGTGGCGAACATCGTCTGGTAAACCTCCAGCGCGGTCCGGGCAGGCTGGTCGCTGCCCGAGGCCGGGGGATTCATCGGCGACTCGGGGGCCACGCGACGGCAGGCTTCGGCGTAGGCCGCCAGCACCTCGGGCGGCGGGTCGTACACATGCCCGAACACCGCCAGCCTGCCGCCGGGCCGGAGCACCCGCGCCGCCTTGGCCGCGCCCGCAACCGGGTCCACCCAGTGCCACGCCTGCCCGGCGACGACGGCGTCGAACATCCGGCCTGCCGGCTCCCAGTCCTCGAACTTCGCCACCTCGACCTCGATCCCGCCGCGGCGCGCGAACTCGGCCATCCGCGCGTCGGGATCGACGCCGAGCACCGTGCAGCCCGCCGCGGCGAACTGTTGCGCTTCGATGCCGGTGCCGCAGCCGACGTCCAGGACGACGCGGCCGGGGCTGGTGGCGATGATCCGCTCCACCAGCGCGTCGGGATAAGGGGGCCGGGCCCGGTCGTAGCGTTCGGCGTCCACGCCGAACGACTCCGCGATCCGGCGCGCCCGATACGGCTCGCGCCCGGCGGGACCTGCTTGTTCCTGCGGTAGTGTGGGCATGCGCCCACTCTAGTGGGCACTTGCCCACTAGCAACGGCAGTTCGCCGTGAGCGTAAGGAGAGACGTGAGGTGCCGACCGGGATCCACATCCGCGACGCGCGTAAGCAGCTGTTCGACGCCGCCGAACGCATCCTGGTCCGGGACGGGCCGAACGCGCTGACCAGCCGCGCGGTCACCACCGAGGCGGGTTGCGCCAAGGGCGTCCTGCACCGGCACTTCGCCGACTTCGACGACTTTCTCGCCAAGCTCGTCCTCGACCGCATCGCCCGGCTCGAGGCCCAGGCCGCCGACCTGCTCGCGGCCGCCGGAACGCGCACCGTCGCCGACAATCTCACCGACGCGCTGACGTCCCTGTTCTCCTCGGTCGCCGTGGCGATCATCAGCCTCATCACCTTCCGGGACGAGCTGCGTGCCCGGCTGCGCAGGGGCCGGCCGGCCGGGATCCCGCTCCTGACCGAGGCCGCGGCCATGCTCGTCGCCTACCTCACCGCGGAGCGCGAACTCGGCCGCATCGCGGCGGACGCCGACGTCGACACGCTCGCGCCGATGCTGCTCGGGTCCGGCCATCTGCTGTTCGCCGACCGGACCGGTGTTCCGCCGGAAGCCGAGGCCGTCCACAAGGTGGTGACGTCGGCTATCGCCGGCGTCGTATGAGCGCCAGCCCGTCCGCGCGGCTCTGGAGGTAGCGCTGCTCGGGGAGACTAGTGGTCAGCCGCACCGCCATCCGGTACCCCGCCTCGGCGGCCTCGCGATCGCCCGCCCGCTCCAGCAGGTGGGCCCGGACAGCGTGCAGCCGGTGGTGCCGCGACATCCGGTCGTCGGCGTCGAGTGGTTCGAGGAGCGCGAGCCCGGCTCGCGGGCCACGCACCATGGCGACCGCGATGGCGTGGTTCAGGGTGACCATCGGATTGGGATCGAGCCGTTCGAGCAGCTGGTAGAGCCCGACGATCTGCGTCCAGTCGGTGTCCTCGGCACGCGCCGCCTCCGCGTGCACGGCGGCGATGGCCGCCTGGAGCTGATACGGGCCGATCCTGGCGTCGGCCAGCGTGCGGGTGATCAGCGCGATGCCTTCGTCGAGGCAGCCCCGGTCCCAGTTTTCGCGATCCTGTTCGGCGAGCGGGACGAGGCTGCCGTCCGGGCCGGTGCGTGCCGCGCGGCGCGCGTCGGTGAGGAGCAGGAGCGCGAGCAGCCCGGCGACTTCGCCGTCCTCGGGCAGCAACGCCCGCACGGTGCGAGTGAGCCGGATCGCCTCCCTGGTCAGCTCGGTGCGCTGCAGGTCGGGGCCGGAGGACGCGGTGTAGCCCTCGTTGAAGATCAGGTAGAGAACGTGCAGAACGCTGCGCAGTCGTTCCGCGCGCTCGGCCTCGGGCGGCGGGTCGAACCGGGCACCGGCCGCCTTGACGCGTTGTTTGGCGCGGGTGATGCGCTGGGCCATGGTCGCTTCGGGGACCAGGAAAGCGTGGGCGATCTCCGCCGTGGTCAGGCCGCCGACCGCGCGCAGCGTGAGCGCGATCTGCGACGGCGGGGTCAGGCTGGGATGGCAGCACAGCAGGAGCAACGTCAGCGTGTCGTCCTCTTTGGACTCCACGGCGTCCGCGGGCGGGGCGACGAACGCGTCCGCCGGGACCCGCGCGGCGACGCGGTCCTCACGTTGCCTGCCGGCGATCTCGGTCCGCAGCAGGTCCGTCATCCGGCGCGAGGCGACGGTGATCAGCCAGTTCAGCGGCTGATCGGGGACGCCGTCGGCCGGCCACTGCGTCGCGGCGGCGAGCAGGGCTTCCTGGACCGCGTCCTCGGCGGTCTCGAAATTCCGGTACCGCCGCAGGAGCGCGGCGAGGACCCGCGGCGCCGAGCGGCGCAGCAGGTCCTCGACCTCGGCGTTCGTCACATCTCCTGGCCGGAGGAGGCCATGATCGGGCGGACCTCCACGGCGGCGAACCGCGCGTCCGGGAAGCGCGACGCGATCTCGGCGGCCCGTTCCGGGCTCTCGCAGTCGACGACGAAGTACCCCGCGAGGTGTTCCTTGGCCTCGAGGTACGGCCCGTCCGTGGTCGCCGGGACGCCGTCTCGCACCCGGACCGTCTTGACCTGCGACGGATCGGCCAGCGCCTCCCCGCCGACGAGTTCACCGGACTCGACGATCTCCCGCAGCAGCTCGTCGAACTGACCGCTCATCGCGTCCCGCTCCTCGCCGGACATCGCCAGCGCCTCGGGAACCCGCAGGAAGATGGGATGCCCCCAGCTCTTCGGGTTGCTGTAGATCATGATCAGGTACTTCACCGTGCTTCCTCCCGGTAGCGCACGCCGTCGAGCATCGCCGCGAGCGTCTTCGTCATGTTCCGCCTCAGTTCCGCGAGCCGCCGGTCCACCACGCCAGGGTCTCGCTCGGCCATCACCCTGATCATCGTCTCGCCGGACCCGTGTTCGAAGACGTGCCTGAGCCGGGCCTGCTCCGCATCGACGGCGGTGAGTTCGTACCGCCAGATCGACGCGGGCTTCAGCGCTTCGTCCAGCACCACCCAGGCAAAGGTCTCAGCAGGCGTCGACTCGGTGACCTCACAGATCACCGAAGCCACGAAGTCATCCCCGAACCGGTTGCGACCGACGAAGCGATTGCCCGCCTGAGGCGGCCTTCCCGCTCCGTACAGCCACTCGGTGTGTTCGCACTCGGGGCTCCACTCGCCGTACCTCGGCACGTCGGTGACCAGCTCCCAGAGCCGTTCGACCGGCAGATCCACCAGCAGCGAGACGTCGGTGCGCGCCCCCGTCACGATGTCCATCTCTGACCTCCTCGACACGCCCACGGTGGGCGCTTCGCAGCGGAGGTCGGAGCGAGCCCGCGCGGCACGACGTCCTTCGACGAGAAACTTCCGGCCGGATCTTCAGGCGCCCCGCGCGGCCACCCAGACGGCGATCTGCGCGCGGTTGGCCAGGCCGAGTTTGGTCAGGATGTGGTCGACGTGGGCGTCCGCCGTCCGCTTCGCGATCGTGAGGGCGTCGGCGATCTGCCGGTTGGTGTGCCCTCGCGCGACGAGTTCCGCGACCTCGTACTCGCGCGGGGTGAGCCCGCCCCGATCCCCGGCAGGCGCGGGCGGGGACTCGTCCAACGCGTACCGGACGACCTCGTCGAGGGGCATCGTCCGGCCGCGGGCGTAGTTCCGCTCGAACGCGGCGTCGCCGAGTGCCTGTTTGGTCAGCGACTCGTGCCGGTCGAGCCGGGCGGCCCAGATCGGGAACGAACGGGCCTGGAGGTCGATCGACGCCCAGATCACGTCGGCCGCGCCGAACAACGTGCCCGCGCGGTCGAACCGTTCTTCGCGGGCGGCGGTCCAGGCCAGCAGGTGAGTGGTCGCCGCGGCGACGAACCACGCCCCGGTCGACGCGCTGAACCGCAGGGCGAGCTTGCCGAAGCGCTCCGTTTCGGCGAGGTCGTCCACTTCGAGGTTGATGTAGCCCAGCGCGCACATCGCCCAGCTCCGGAAGTAGATCTCCCCGGCGTTCTCGCTGCGCTGGACGCATTCGCCGAGCAACGTCATAGCGGTGTCGACGTCGCCGCCGAAGCCGTGGGCGAAACCACCGAAGCACAGTGCGTTCAGCTCACCCTCGAAGAATCCCAGCGCGCGGTACGCGCTCAGCGCGTCGTCGAGCAGGGGAATGGCAGGCGTGCAGTAGTCGGCGAGGAAGAGCCCGACCCCGCCGCTGAACGCGACCTCGGCCGCCAGCGCGTCGTCCCCGGCCTGCGCGGCCAGCTCGTTCGCCGCGGTGAGCTGCCGGGTCGCGGGCTCCGCTTCACCGCGGACCGCGGCGAGGAACCCATCGATCCACACGCCGACGCGGTATTCGCGTTCGCCGGGGGAGAGGACGTCGAGCGCGCGCTCGACGAACCGGCGCGTCTCGTTCATGTATCCGAACACTGTCCAATAGGGACGGATGTGGTCGAGCATGCGGATCGCGACCGCGGCTTCGCCAGGAGTGTCGACGCAGAACCCGAGCGCGACCCAGATGTTGGCGAGTTCCCTCGGCAGCCGGTCCAGCCAGGCGAGCTGCCCCGTGCCGAGCCATTCCGCACCGAACCGCTCGGTCACGCCCCGGTACCAGTCGCGATGGCGGCGGGCCACCGGCTCCACGTCCTGGCCCAGCCGCTCGTGCCCGTACTCGCGCAGCGTCTCCAGCATCCGGTACCGCACGCCGCTGCCGTGGTCCTCGCGGATCAGCACCGATTTGTCCAGCAGCCCGTCGATCAGGTCCAGTACCTCGGCCTCCTCGACGCCGTCCCCGGCGCACACGTACTCGGCCGCGTCGAGTTCGAACGAGCCGGAGAACACCGAACTGCGGGCCCACACCAGACGCTCGGCCGCGGTGCACAGGTCGTGACTCCAGTCGATGGTGTCCCGCAACGTCTGCTGCCGCCGCGGCGCGTCCCGGGCGCCGGTGGTCAGCAACGGCAGCCGCCGCTCCAGCCGCTCGACGATCTGCGCCGGAGTCAGCGAGCGCAGCCGGGCGGCGGCGAGTTCGATCGCCAGCGGAAGGCCGTCCAGGCGCCGGGTCAACGCCACGACGTCGGCGCGGTTCTCCTCGGTCACTTCGAACGAAGGCGACACCGCCCGCGCGCGGTCGGCCAGCAGCCGGACCGATTCGCAGGCCGTCAGCTCCGCGAGCGACGCGGTGTCCCCTGCTTCGGGCAGCATCAACGGCGGGACCGGGAGGATCCGTTCGCCCTCGACCCCGAGCGACTGCCTGCTGGTGGTCAGGATCGCGACCCCGGGACACGCGGCCAGCACCGCGGACACGAGGTCGGCACAGGCGTCCAGCAGGTGCTCGCAGTTGTCCAGCACCAGCAACAGCACGCGCCGCCGGAGGTGATCGACGACCAGGTCCGGCGCCGGGCGCCCGGACAGCGCCCGCAGGCCCAGCGCGTCCGCCACGGCGGTCGGCACCAGAGCCGGATCGCGCAGCCGGGCCAGTTCCACCAGCACGGCCCCGTCGGCGAACCGGGCCCGTGCCTCGTTCAGCACACGCAGCGCGAGCCGGGTCTTCCCGACGCCACCCGAGCCGGTCAGCGTCACCAGCCGATGCCGGTCGAGCAGTCGCGACGTCTCGGCCAGCTCGGTGACCCGGCCGACATAGCTCGTCGGCTCGGCGGCACGGTCGCTCATCGGCTGAGGTGGATCTTTCCGGCGTTCATCGCGGTCATGGTAATGCGAATCAGCAGGTTTCTTCCGGATTCTTTTCGAAGAATTCAACCGGGAAAAACGCGAATCGAATTCGCACCGAAGGAGAGTGGCCGAAACGCTCAGCCGAGTTCGCCGAAACGCCGCACGAACGTCGTGAGCAGACGGCCGAAAACGACGCGATCCTCCTCGGACCAGTCGGCCATCACCTCGGCGAACACCCCGCGCCGGAACTGGTGCAGCTCGTCGAGCTCGGCCCGGCCGTCCCCAGTGAGGACGAGGACCGTACGGCGCCCGTCCCGCTGATCGGCCTCCCGCCGCAGCAGTCCGCGTTCGACCGCGCGAGCCACCAGCCTGCTCGCGCGGGGCTGGTCGACGCCGAGGGCGGTACCGAGCGCGGTCACCGTGCCGGACTCGCCGCGCTCGGAGAACTCCTCGACGACATCGAGGAGTTCGATCACCGGATCATGCGCGCCGCGGCCACGCGTGCGGGCGATCCCGCTCAGCGAACGCCGCTGCTGGCTCCGCCGGATCGCGATCATCGCGCGCTCGACCTCGGCCACCGCGTCCGTCATCCTCGCGCCACCTTCCACCGCTCCATCTTCTCCAAAGCGTGCCCTCAGGGAATATCGCCATCCACCAGGACGTCGAGTATCCTAGTAGTTGAACTTTCAAATACTGGAGGTCGCGATGACCACACCGGTGCTGTACCTGAGCCACGGCGCCCCGCCGCTCGCGGACGACGCCACCTGGACCCGCCAGCTCGCGAACTGGTCGGCCGAGCTGACCCGGCCGCGCGCGATCCTGGTCGTGTCCGCGCACTGGGAGGAGGCCCCGCTGACCATCGGCGCCACCACTACGGTGCCGCTCGTCTACGACTTCTGGGGCTTTCCCGACCGCTACTACCAGGTGAAATACGCATCGCCGGGTGCGCCGGAGCTCGCCGCGAAGGTGCGTAGGCTGCTGCACTCGGCCCAGACGCCGGTGCACGACGCGCCGGATCGCGGGCTCGACCATGGCGCGTATGTGCCGCTGGTGGAGATGTACCCGGACGCGGACATCCCGGTCCTGCAGATTTCGATGCCGTCGCTGGACCCGCGGGAGCTGTTCGACCTCGGCCGCAAGCTCGCACCCCTGCGCGACGAGGGCGTGCTGATCATCGGCAGCGGCTTCTTCACCCACAACCTGAGCGCGATGAGCCGCACCGAGGACGCCCCGCCGGCGTGGTCGAGCGAATTCGACCAGTGGGGTGCCGAGGTGCTGCGCGACGGCGACGTCGATGCCTTGCTGGACTTCCAGCGCAAGGCCCCGGCCGCCGAGATCGCGCACCCGAAGATCGAGCACTTCGCCCCGCTGTTCGTATCGCTCGGCGCGAGCACCGACGAAGGCAGGGGCCGGACCGTCATCGACGGCTTCTGGCACGGCCTGGCGAAGCGTTCACTGCAGTTCGCCTGATACGACGAAAGCGGGGGCCCGGGGGGGGGGGGGGCGGGGGCCCCCCCGAAACGCGGTGAGGCCGCGGGGGGGAACCCGCGGGGGGGGGAGTGTGGGGGCGCGAGGCCCAGAATGGGGCGG